>DAOUQG010000034.1 GCA_030625765.1 Thermohalobacteraceae bacterium
CAATAGAAGTAGTATATCCCCAATAAGATGTAGCAGTAGATTTTTCTAATCCCTTTGCAGCTACATCTGTATAAAATATTGGCAATACAGCAGCCATGATAGTAGTCGCAAATGCAGAATTTGCCCAATCATACATAATCCCTCCTCTAATTGCTTTCTTTTTACTCCGGTTGTCAAATGGGTCTGTTGACATTACACATTCCCCCTTTCTATATCATAGTATTTTGTCTTTTATAGTAATAATCCTCTATTATGTTTTACATTTCTTAAAGTTTTATTGCATAGTTATGGAGAAATAGTTTTTAAGATGTTGAATTGTAATTTTGTTTAAGCATAAGATGTAATAAATCTAATATTTGAGCAGTAAAGATTAAGCTTATATATGAGCATAATTTTATTTTATTAGAGAGCTGTAACAGTATGAACTTAAAAATAGTAAATATAGTAAAATCTATTAGAAAATTTTGCAATATTTATGATAAACTTAATAAGATAACACTTATGAAAGAAGGGGGATTGCATTGAACATTCTTATAGTAGGTGATGAAAAATTACTTGTAAAGGGGTTAAAAAATAGCTTAGTTCAAGAAGGTTTTGATGTAATAACTGCATATGACGGAAATGAGGCACTTAGAAAAGTAAACAACAAAAAGGTAGATTTAGTAATATTAGACCTTATGCTTCCCGGGGTAGATGGGATGACTGTATGTAAAAGAATAAGAAAAAAACTTGATATTCCAATAATTATGTTAACTGCTAAGGATGATCACGTAGATAAAATATTAGGGTTAGAAATTGGTGCAGATGATTATATAACAAAACCGTTTCATACAAGAGAACTTATTGCAAGAATTAAAGCTGTACTCAGGAGATTTAGTAAGAACAAAAACGAGGAAGATATAGTACAATTTTACAATTTTGAATTAAATCTATTAGAACGAACATTTTGGTTAAAAGGAAGTGAAATTTGTTTGACAGCTAAGGAATTTGACATACTAAAAATTCTAGCAACAAATCCTGGAGTGGTGTTCTCAAGAGAGAAAATGTTTGAGCTTGTTTGGGCTGAGGTTAGCTACGATACAAGAACCGTCGATGTGCATATAAGTAAATTAAGAGAGAAAATTGAAGAAGACCCTTCAAATCCTCAAATTATTAAAACAAAGTGGGGGGTTGGGTATTATTTAAAAAAGGATAGATTGTAATGTTTAATAAGCTAAGTTTTAAGCTAACCTTAATATATGTAATCATAATTATTATTACAATAATATCACTTGATTATCTTTTGGTTAGCAACTATGAAATTAAGCAATTTGAAAAAAACGAATTGGAGTATCTTACATATTCAAATGTTTTCGTAAGGATAGTAAGAGATGCTATTCCAAATAGATCAGCTGTTAATGAATTAACTAAGGAATATGGACAAAATATCGAAGGTAGAGTTTTAGTTTTAAATGATAGAGGTTTTGTAATAGCTGATAAGTATGATAGTTATGTAGGAAGAGAGATTACAAATAAAGAAATCAGAAATTCGATTAAGAACAAGTCAGAAGCCAAAGGATATTATAAACTAGATGATGAGTATGTCTTGATGATTGCTATTCCAATATTTCAAGTAAATAAAATTGTAGGTGTTGTACTTATATCAACTAGTGTATCTCATATTAAAGAAGATGTAGAAAGCTTAAGAAATGAGGTTATAGTTATTTCTTTAATTGCAATAGCATTGGCTGTTATTTTATCTTTAATTACTGGAAGTCAGATAGTTAAGCCTGTTAGAAAGCTTATAAAAGCATCTGAAAACATTCAAAGGGGAAAGTTAAATACAAGAGTAGATATTTATAGAAATGATGAGTTAGGTAAGCTTGCTTTAACATTTAATAAAATGAGTGAAGAACTGCATAAGCTAGATGCAAATAGAAGGATGTTTATTAGCAATGTTTCACATGAGTTAAAAACTCCGTTAGCATCAATTAAAGCGTTGATTGAATCGTTAATTAATGGTTCTAATAATATAGATACCTACAAAGAGTATTTAACTGATGTTAATGAAGAAATTGATAGACTAACTAGTTTAGTGGCGTCACTATTAGTGACCACACGATTAGAGGAAATCAGGATTAAAAAGCAACCAGTTAGATTATATTACGAATTGGAGAACATAAAAAAAATGTTTGCTCCGTTACTTGAAGAAAAAAATATGAGTATAATAAACATGTGTAATAAGGATACAATAATTCCAGGTGATATAGATAGATTTAAAGAGGTTTTGATAAATCTAATCGATAACGGAATTAAGTATGGTAAAGAAAATGGATATATAAAAGTCAGTTGTAAAAATAAAATAGGTAAAATTATTATTAAAATTGCTGATAATGGTTGCGGAATCTCTAAAAAGGATTTGCCATATATTTTTGATAATTTTTATAAAGTAGACAAATCTAGAAACAATCAAAAAAGAAGCAGTGGAATAGGATTGTATATAGTAAAAAAAATAGTAAATCTTCATGGGTGGGACATTAAAGTAGATAGTCAGATAGGAGAAGGAACAGAATTTACAATCGAAATCAGGTAAATTTAAGTCTGAAAGAATTAATTTATAAATTAATTCTTTCAGACTTAAATTGTTTTTATCTAAAATCAATAGACACTCATTTCTATAAGTGGGTGTTTCAACTTTCCTTACTTAGGTAGGAGTAGAATCTCCCACCTAAGCATCGATGGTTAGCTTTAGCTATAAGTAGATTACCAAAATCTTTGATTTTGAGTAAGTCACTTAGTTTCTTCACCAAACGAGTTAACTACTGTTGAAAATTAAACTCATCCTCAAATACTATGGAATCATAATTAAGAGGGGAGTTTATATTTGTTTTTTCGATAAAAACATCCTTTACATTGTTATCAATAAGAAACATTACTTCATCAACACTATCTAATTCACAAAGGGATCGAACAATAGAAGATATAATTGCAACTTCTAATTTTTTATATTTTTCAAAATTCATTTCAATATCATACTCAGAAAAATTGATATATACTGTTTTGTCTTTTTGCCAAATATTCTTAATATATGGAATGGTAAACCGTGGATTTACCTGTTCATCCTTTGGTATTACCATTAAATTAGAAATAATAACTTCGGGAGTTGGGTACTCAAAGATTATTTTCTCCCATCTTACAAAATTTGGTGGAAATTTAATTTTTGATGGCTGGAAAATAGTAATTTTATACTTTGGTTTTTTAGCATTATCTATTTCAGATGTTAATAAATCAACATTTGATTCTGTAAAGGGATAATATATAGACACTTTTTCTATTAGCTTAAAGCCCGCTTTCCCATCAACTAGAAAAATCACCTCATCAACTGATTCTAAGTTCAGCAAAGATTTTACGATACAGTAGTACATATTGTATTCTAAAGATGAATCTCCCCTATATACAAATAAATTTTTACTAGAAAAATCAACATACACAGTTTTGTCAATAGTTTTGACGTCTAAGATTTCAATGTTTGAAGGAATACAATCCTTTGAATTAATATTTGAGGGACCAAGTAATAATCCTCCGATTACTGATTTGGGAGAAGGTGGATCATTTGACAATTTTACTTCATATGTATACCTTATTGTATTAAATAATGGAAACCAAAGCTTCATAATATATTTTGAACTTGATAGATTAGGATCAGTATTTTGGAGCAAGTGCTCTACAGAATCTTTGGTAAAATAATTTTTAGCTGAAATATTCCCCATCAATGATTTGATTTTTTTTCCATCAACTAGGAAATACACCTTCTCAATATAATCAATTTCAGTTAATGATTTCACTATTGAGGAAATCAAAAGAGACTCTTCCTTTATTCCTCCGTATAGATTTTTGCTAGAAAAGTTTACAAAGACAGATTTTTCAACTTCTTTTACACTCAATATATCTAAATTAGGCGATATTATCCTGTTGAATTCTCTATAATATTTAGGTCTCCTTATTAACTCATCTATTATTGCTTCAGCTAAATGATTAGGAGTATATGATATTGTAATTTTAACTCTATTGAGTTTAGTTGAATAACGATTTGCAAAATATAAAAACACCTGTTTTTTTAAAATATCAGGGTTTGGACTAATAACTTCATCTTTTAAAAGATTGCTAGTGTTATTAGTAATATTTACAAACTCAATGGTATTGCTACATGATGTTAAAAATATGGTTAATAGAGTTATCAATATCATTAAAATCATATTTTTTCTTATCATATTTAATCCCTCCAATATAATAATACTAAATTTTACTATTATTGTCTAAAGAATTAGTTTATAATATAATTGGAATTTAATTAATAAGGAGGTAAATTTTATGAGAGAAGTTGTTATTGTAGGTGCAGCTAGAACACCTATTGGAAGCTATGGTGGAAGCTTATCAAAACTATCAGCTGTAGATTTGGGCGTAGTTGCTGCTAAAGAAGCTATAAAAAGAGCAGGAATAAGTCCTGAAATGATTGATGATGTACTTATTGGAAATGTTTTATCAGGAGGGCTAGGACAAAATCCAGCTAGGCAGGTTGCAATTCATTCTGAAATTCCTGAGACTACTCCAGCAATGACTATAAATAAGGTGTGTGGGTCAGGACTTAGAACTATAAGTATGGCAGCACAGTTTATTATGCTAGGTGATGCTGATATTATTTTAGCAGGTGGAATTGAAAGCATGTCTAGTACTCCATACTTGATTCCTAAGGCGAGATGGGGACACAGAATGGGAAATGGACAACTTATTGATATGATGATTAATGATGGTCTTTTCGATATTTTTAATAACTATCATATGGGAATTACTGCCGAAAACATAGCAGAGCAGTGGAATATTTCAAGAAAAGAACAAGATGAATTTGCGCTTCAAAGTCAATTGAAGGCAGAAAAAGCTCAAAAAGAAGGAAGATTTAAAGATGAAATAGTTCCAGTGGAAATACCTCAAAGAAAAGGCGATCCAATAACAGTAGATACTGACGAATTCCCTAAGCATGGAATGACAATTGAAAAACTTTCAAAATTAAGAACAGCATTTAAAAAGGATGGAACAGTAACAGCAGGTAATGCTTCAGGGATAAACGATGGAGCTGCTATGCTGATAGTAATGGCAAAGGAAAAAGCAGAAGAGCTTGGAATAAAACCTTTAGTAACAATAAAATCATATGCTTCAGCAGGTGTAGATCCTAAAATCATGGGATATGGCCCAGTACCAGCAACTAAAAAAGCACTTGAAAGAGCTAATATGACGATTGCTGATTTAGATTTAATTGAAGCAAATGAAGCATTTGCATCTCAATCAATTGCAGTTGGAAAAGATTTAGGATTAGATCCAGCAAAGGTTAATGTAAATGGTGGAGCAATAGCATTAGGTCATCCAATAGGTGCATCTGGTACTAGAATTCTTATAACTTTAATATATGAAATGCTTAAGAGAGATGCAAAAACTGGTCTTGCTACTCTATGTATAGGTGGAGGACAAGGCACATCAGTAGTAGTTGAGAGATAGATTGTATATAATTTTGTAAAAAAAGCAGGAATTGTATACTTGGTAGGCATACAATTCCTGCTTTTTATCAAATACTCATCTCATTGTATATATTTTTAGTTTCATTATTATAATCAATAATTTGAGCAATGTTTCTGGGCTTCTTATTGATTATTCTAGCTGGTATGCCTACTGCTGTGGAATCTATTAATGTGCTTTTCAATACGACTGCATTAGCTCCTATTTTACTTCCAGAAGCAATGTTTATTGGTCCGAGAATTTTTGCACCAGCACCTATGCTAACGTTATCTCCAATTGTTGGATGTCTTTTTCCTTTGTCTTTTCCAGTTCCCCCTAAGGTTACTCCTTGATAGATGGTTACATTATCTCCTATAACAGTAGTTTCACCTATGACTACTCCTGTACCATGGTCAATAAATAGTTTTTTTCCGATTTTCGCACCAGGGTGAATTTCGATGCCAGTTAAAAATCTTGACAATTGTGAGATTAATCTAGCTAGGAAAAAAAACCTTCTATTGTATAAAAAATGAGCTATTCTATGAAAAAAAACGGCATGAAAAGATGGATATAATAATATAACTTCTATCCAATTTCTTGCTGCTGGATCTTTTGATAGAACATTTTTTATGTCGTCTATTAAAACATTAATCATAATTAACACCTCTTTTCAAAAAATTTTACTACAAATTCTTATAACCACTTCTTACAACCACTTTTACGATATAATTTCTTTCAGACTATCCAACATGTTTTTGTACGCTCAAACACAAAATGTTATTTCTTTCAAATTCAAAACATTAGTAAATTCCAGTAGACAAATATTTTTCTCCTCCATCGGGAGCCATAGTTACTATTTTTTTTCCTTTGCCAAGCTTTTTAGCTAACTTGAGAGCAGCTGCTACATTTGCTCCTGAAGAAATTCCTACAAATATTCCTTCTTCCATAGCCATTAATCTCGCAGTTTTAAAAGATTCATCATCTGATATAGTTACAATTTCATCTACAACAGAGCTATCATAAATTTCAGGGATGAATCCTGCTCCAATTCCTTGTATTTTATGGCTGTTAGGTTGTTTTTTTGAAAGGACAGCTGAATTTTCTGGTTCAACTGCAATCACTTTTATATTCTGTTTAAATTCTTTTAATTTCTTACCAATTCCTGATATAGTTCCACCAGTTCCAACACCTGTAACAAATACATCTAAATCTTTTATATCCTCTAATATTTCTTTAGCTGTAGTTACATAATGTTTATATGGATTAGCCTTATTATTGAACTGCTGTGGCATGAAGAATCCATTTTCTTTAACCAATGTTATAGCTTTGTTTATTGCACCACTCATACCTTTAGAACCTTCAGTTAGCACTAATTTAGCTCCGTAGGCTTTAATCATTTTTCTTCTCTCAACACTCATGGTCTCTGGCATTACAATAATAACGTTATATCCCTTCATTTTTCCTATCATAGCTAGAGCGATACCTGTATTTCCACTTGTTGGTTCAACTAATGTATCACCCTTCTTAATAATTCCTTTTCGTTCAGCATCTTCAATCATCCCTAAAGCTGCTCTATCTTTGATACTTCCCGCAGGATTGTATTTTTCTAACTTAACAAAAATATCAGCCATGTTATTATTAACAACATTGTTTAGTTTTAAAATTGGTGTTTTTCCAATCATTTCTATTACATTGTTATATATCATATTAACTTCCTCCTTTTTCATGATTTTTAAAAAAGTATTTTATAAAAAATTGTTATATTAAATAATTTTGATTAACAAACATGCCTTGCTCGCAAGTTACAAAAACAAAAAAACTTCGCCTCTTGTATAGAGACGAAGGTATACTCCGCGGGTCCACCCTAATTGATAAAGAAATCCAGCTTTTTCAAGCACAGTACTATGCTCTATCTCTATAACGGGAGAAGCCCGATGCAGCCTACTTAGTTCGGTGCATAACTCAGAAGGGCACTTCGTAAAAAGTTTCTATAAGAATCTTTCAGCTTTAGATTCTCTCTCTGTAATATATCCTTTATACTACTTTCCTTCTTCAATGTATTTCCTAGTATTTTAGTATGAATTAATATTAATACAAATTATAACCTTCGAAAGAAAAATTGTCAATGTCAATTATAGGAATTATTAAAATTAAGAAATTTGTAATAAATCAACTAATTGAAAAAAACATAAAAAAATGATATAATTTCAAAGTGATTTATTTATAAGTAATGTAAACTTAATTTGAATATTTTATATCTAGTGGTATAATTTCATTAAATTTATATACTTTTGATATTATAGACTGAACACTATTATAATGTTACGGATGGAAGGAGAAAATTTTATGAAGCATTTTTTTATAGTTTTTTCAATAGTTTTTTTATGCTGTGTTTTAGCAATATCAGCTGGGCTAGTAGTATATTATAAGCTTACAGCACCTATTAACCCTGATGAAAACCTAGGTGAAGATATTGTACCTATTGAAGATAAAAATGATACTGATAACAACGATTCAACTGAGCAGAATAATGAAGATGATGCTAACAAAACTCCTCTTGAAAAAGCATTTGAAGAGAGTAAAAGGATTAACTTTTTATTATTGGGGTTAGAAGAAGTTAGAAGTGACACTATTATATTCGCTAGCTTTGACCCTAAAAATAAAAAATTGGATATGATATCTATACCGAGAGATACTTATTATTTAAGACAGGGAAACGCATATAAAGCTGCAGATGAGAGAAAAATCAATGCTGTGTATGGCGATCATGGCACCAATGGAGTTAAAACTGTTGTATCAAACATTTTATATGGAGTTCCTATTCATAATTATGTTAGAGTAGATTACAAGGGTGTTGAAAGAATTGTAGATATTTTAGATGGTGTAGAAGTTGATGTGCCATTAAATATGAAATATGATGATCCGTATGACGATCCTCCTCTTCATATTGACATCCCAAAAGGTAGACAAGTCCTAGATGGTGAGAACGCAGTTAAGTTCTTAAGATATAGAAGTGGTTATCATAATGGAGATTTAGATAGAGTAAAGGCACAGCAACAGTTTATTAAGTCTGCTATCAAAAAATCTATGAGTCTTAAAATAGCTAGTGTCGTAAAGACAGCAATAAACTATGTAAAAACTGATGTAAGTATAGCAGATGCTTTGATATTAGCAGCAGATGCGTCAAAGCTTGATTTAAACGAAGATATATCAATGATAACAATGCATGGAAGTACAGAAAGAAGAACATTTGGTGGTGTTACGCTAGATTATTTCATCTATGATGTAGAAAAAACAAAAGAGCTGATTATGGATTTGTATGGCGTTGAAGAGGAAATCAACGAGTAAAACAATGAAAAAAAGACCTTTACAGGTCTTTTTTATTTTATTAATCTAAAATTATTAGATAATTACTTCTATAAATGGGTGTTACAACTTCTCAAACTCAGGTAGGAGTAAAATCTTTTATCTAAGCTCGATAGTCAGCTTTAGCTATAAGTAGATTACCAAAATCTTTGATTTTGAGTAAGTCACTTAGTTTCTTCATCAAACGAATTCACTTTATCTAATATTTGTTCTCCAACTCTATAGACATCTCCTGCACCCATTGTTAGGATAATATCATCTTTGTTTGCATTATTTATTATAAAATTAGATATTTCGTCAAAGTTATTAATATATATTGCATCTACATTATTCTCATTTAATTTTTTAACTAAATCTCTTGAGTGAATAGTTCCTAAATCTTTCTCTCTAGCTGCATATATGTCACAAACTATTACTTTGTCAGCATTATCAAAAGAATGACTAAATTCACTTAATAAAGCCTTAGTTCTAGTGTAGGTATGAGGCTGGAAAACACACCAAACATTTTTTTTGGCAATTTTTTTAATTGAACTTAAGTTAGCTCTGATTGCAGTAGGATGATGTGCATAATCGTCAATAATTTTAATATTGTTATATGAGCCTTTATGCTCTAATCTACGATGTGTACCAGTATAAAGCTTTATAGAATTGATAATGGTATCAATCGGAACACCACTTAAATGAGTTGCTGCAATCGCAGCTAACGAATTATATATATTATGGATTCCCATTACACTTAATCTTACTTCATAAGATTTGTTGTTATAAACGAGAGTGTATTTAGGTAAACCAAAGTCATCAAACTCGATATCTTTAGCTTGGTAAGTACAATCTTTTTTTTCAATTCCGAAAGTTATAATATTACATTTGATATTTTTAATAATTTCTGAGGAGTTATTATCATCATTATTAATTATTAAAGTGCCATCTTCAGGAATACCCTTTGCAAAGTTAGAAAAAGTATCTACAATATGTTTAAGATTTTTAAAATAGTCTAAATGATCTTCTTCAACATTTAATATAATACCTGTTGTGGGATGAAATTTCAATATATTACCTTTATATTCACAAGCTTCTGTTAAAAGATAATTATCTTTACCAATTTTCACATTTCCGCCTATTTGATCCAATTCTCCGCCAAGCAAAATGGTAGGCTCTAAAGATGATTTATCTAAAATAATTGAAATCATACCAGTTGTAGTTGTCTTACCATGAGTTCCCGATACAGCTATTGAATTTTGATATGCTTTCATAAGATGACCTAGAAAGGTTCCTCTATTGATTGTAGTAATTTCTTTGCTAAATGCTGCTAGCAGCTCTGGATTATCTGCGCTTATTGCATCTGTATACACAACTAAATCAGCATCACCTAGATTCTGTTTATCGTGACCAATGTATATATTAGCCCCTTTCTCTATAAGTCTTTTTATAATTGGTGTATCTCTCATATCAGAACCAGAAACTTTATATCCTTGGTTAAGTAAAATTTCAGCTAATCCACTCATGCTGATACCACCTATTCCAATAAAATGTATATGAGAGAACTCATGTTCAAGAATATCAGATAAAATCATATATAGACCTCCCTTAAGCAAATAGTTAATCATATTATTTCCAATTATTATGTTATTATTATTTTATTAGTTATTTACTATTTTGACACTGATTATATCATAAGTGGGAAGGTAGGACAAAAAACATTTTTGATTTTGAGAAATTTATTATTAAATTTTGAGTATTTTTTATAATGTAAAAAGATTTTATTGAATATTTTTATAATTCCAAATAAAATAAGTTATAATAGGTTTAATATTTGAATTTAGGAGGATTTTATGGAAAAGCTAAAAAGAAATGAGAGAATTGGAGCATTGATGAAAGTACTATCCGATAATCCTAATAAAATATATACATACAATTATTTCACAGAAAAATTTAATGCTGCTAAATCAACTATAAGTGAAGATATAGTTATAGTAAAAGGATTGGTTGAAAAATTAGAGCTAGGGCAGATAGAGACAATCTCTGGAGCAGCAGGTGGAGTTAAATTTATTCCAATATTGTCTAAAAATGATATAGAGAAATTTTTAAATGATTTATGTAATAAGCTTTCTAGCAAGGATAGAATATTACCAGGTGAGTTTGTTTATATGACCGATATATTATATTATCCTAATATAGCTAAGGAGATTGGAAAGATTTTTGCTACACATTTTATTGACAAGGGTATTGATTATGTAATAACAGTTGAAACGAAAGGAATTCCAATAGCTTTAATGACGGCAGAGATATTAAACGTTCCATTAGTAATTACCAGAAGGAATACTAAAGTGACTGAGGGATCTACAGTAAATATCAATTATGTTAGTGGATCAACCAAGAAAATACAAACAATGTCTTTATCTCGTAGAGCTATAAAAGAAGGAACAAAGATTTTAATAATAGATGATTTTATGAAAGCGGGAGGTACTGCTAAGGGAATGCAGGATATGGTTAAAGAATTTAATGCAGAAGTAGTTGGTATTGGAGTGTTAATCTCCACTAAAGAACCACAACAAAAACTAGTTGATGATTATATATCTTTATTAATCTTAGAACATGTGTTAGAAAAGGAAGACAGAATTCATATATATCCTAATGAATTGCTTAGACTATAGAATATAATTAGATACTATTATTATGACAAAGATAGTGAACTTGTTTGATGAAGAAACTAAGTGACTTACTCAAAATCAAAGATTTTGGCAATCTACATATAGCTAAATCTAAACATTGAGGCTTAGGTAGGAGATTCTACACCCGCCTAAGTAGGACAAGTTGTAACACCCACTTATAGAAGTGAGTGACTAATGAGTTTAGATAAAAAAATAATAAAAATTATAGTTTAAAGAAGGATTTTTTTGACAAATAGAGAATAATTAAACTTGAGTAGGTTTTGACAGACTTCTGGGGGGAAGGTGGTGAATTCATGACAGTTACTGATGTAAGAGTTAGAAAGTTAAACAATGAAGGTAAAATGAAGGCTATAGTTTCAGTTACGTTTGATGAAGAATTTGTTGTTCATGATATTAAGATAATCGAAGGACAAAACGGATTATTTATAGCTATGCCTAGTAGAAAGTTAGCAGATGGGGAGTTCAGAGACATAGCACATCCTATTAATTCACAAACAAGATTAAAGATTCAAGAAGCAGTATTCACAGAATATGAAAAAATATCAAATGAGTAATCTAAGCATTATAAAAGGGTCTATATGACCCTTTTGCTTTTTGGGTTATTTTAATCATTATTAAAAAATCAATAAATTTTCTTAATATTATATATTTTTTGTATGTATTTGTGTAAAATGAAATAGGGATAAATTTTAGGTATAATAGCCTTTGACATATAAAGTTATTAATGACAAATGATTACAAATATAAGGAGTGTGAATAATGATAAAATCTATAATACTTGCTGCAGGTGAAGGTACAAGAATGAAATCGGATATTCCTAAAGGGTTACATAAGATTTGCGGTAAACATATGATAGATTGTGTTATTGAATCAGCCGAAAACGCAGGAATAAGTGAAAATATTTTAGTAGTTGGGCATAAGAAAGAAGAAATGATAAAGGCTACTAAAAAAGAAAACGTTAAGCATGTTGTGCAACCTATGGGAGAAGGAGTTCCATATGGGACAGGGTTTGCAGTAATGCAAGCAAAGAATTATATTGGGGAAGATGATTGTATTATAATATTGTATGGAGATACTCCACTAATAACCAAAGATACGTTAGAGAAATTGATATACTTTCATAAGAATGGAGAATATACTGCTACAGTCCTTACAACAGAGTTTGACGACCCAACAGGTTATGGTAGAATAATTAAGGATAAAAATGATAATATTATGGCAATAGTAGAAGAAAAGGATGCTAATAAGGAACAAAAGAACATAAAGGAAATAAACTCTGGAATTTACTGTTTTAGCGGTAAACAATTAATATTTGCATTAAATAATTTAGATAATAATAATACTCAAAATGAGTATTACATCACAGATGCAATAGAAATACTTAATAACAAAGGGTTTAAAATAGGGTGTTATAAAATTGATGATGATACAGAAATTTTTGGAGTAAATTCAAAAGTTCAATTAGCTCAGGCTGAATTGATAATGAGACAAAGAATTAATGAAAAAATCATGTTATCAGGTGTGACACTTGTTGATCCTAATAATACTTATATACAATCTACTGTAAAAATTGGCAGAGATACAATCGTTTATCCAGGTGCAATAATTGAAGGAAATACACAAATTGGTGAAAAATGCTTTATCGGACATAACTGTAGAATTATTGATAGTGAAATTGGAAATAATATCGAAATCCAATCTTCAACTATTATAGAAAGTAAAGTAAATGATAATACAAAGATTGGTCCATATGCATATCTAAGGCCTAATAGTGTTATTGGTAAGAATGTTAAAATTGGAGATTTTGTTGAGATTAAAAACTCAATATTTGGTGATTTTTCAAAAGCATCACATCTTGCATATATAGGAGATGCTGAAGTAGGAAGTAATGTAAATATTGGATGTGGAGTAGTTTTTGTTAATTATGATGGGAAAAATAAATATAAAACTATAGTTGAGGATAATGCGTTTGTGGGTAGCAACTCAAACTTAATAGCACCTGTTGTTGTTAAGAGAAATGGATACGTTGCTGCGGGCTCTACAATAACTGATGAAGTTCCAAATGGGGCATTGTCAATTGCTAGAGCAAGACAGGTAAATAAAGAAGGCTGGATAAAAAAGAAGAAAAAATAATTGATAGGAGGATTATTATGAACATAGGAGGAAAGGAAATTAAAATTTTTTCTGGTAATTCTAATAAGGAGCTAGCAAGAAAAATATGTAAGGAATTAGGTACAAACTTAGGTCAAAGTGAGGCAACCAATTTTAGTGATGGCGAAATATCTGTTTTTATTGATGAAACTGTTAGAGGAGCAGATGTATTTTTAATTCAGCCTACTTGTCCATCTGTTAATGATAATCTAATGGAGCTTTTGATTCTTATTGATGCTTTAAAGAGAGCATCAGCAGGTAGAATCAATGCAGTTATACCTTATTATGGATATGCTAGACAAGATAGAAAAACTAAAGCTAGAGATCCGATCACAGCTAAGCTTGTTGCTAACCTTATTACAAAGGCCGGTGCTGACAGAGTAATAAGCATGGATTTACATGCAGGACAGATACAAGGATACTTTGATATACCTGTTGACCATCTTTTGGGTGTACCTATTTTAGCAGAATATTTTAAGAACTTTATTGATAGAGAAACAGTAGTAGTATCACCTGATTTAGGTGGCGTTACTAGGGCAAGAAATTTTGCTAGTATATTAGATTTGCCTATAGCTATTATTGAGAAAAGAAGACCTAAGGCAAATGTTTCAGAAGTAATGAACGTTATAGGTGATATAGAAGGAAAAAATGTTATTATTGTTGATGACATTGCTGATACTGCTGGAACTCTAACAAAGGCTGCAAAAGTATTAAAGGATTTTGGAGCTAAAAAGGTTTATGCTGCATGTACCCATCCATTATTATCAGGTCCTGCTATTGAAAGAATACAGAATTCAGAAATTGAAAAGTTTATTGTTACAGATACTATTCCTTTAGCAGAGAAAAAATTAATTGACAAAATAGAGATAGTATCAGTTGCATCATTATTTGCGGAAGCAATTAAGAGAATATACCAAAATGAATCAGTAAGCAAACTATTTGATTAAGGTACATTCAAAAAATAAACTAGTCATCTTACTCGTTATTTTGATTCTTTTCGTCGTTACTCAATCACTTACATACAGTGAGTATGCTTGTTTTTGAGTGCCTAGAAAATAATCAAAATTACTTCGCAACCTGACTTGTTTATTCTTTTCATGTTCCTAAAAGATATTTAAGGAGCTGGTTTCTTTGTTTGCAGTAATAGGTCTAGGAAATCCAGGAGAAAGATTTAGATACACAAGACACAATGTTGGTTTCGATACTATCGAATGTCTTGCAGAAAGGTTCAATGTTAAAATATCTAAAATAAAGCATAAATCTATATACGGACAAACTAAAATCAATGACGAGAATATTTTATTAGTGAAACCTCAAACATTCATGAATAATAGTGGAATATGTGCTTTGGAAATATGCAACTATTATAATATTAGTCCTGAAAATATTATTGTTATTTATGATGACATAGATATTGAGTTTGGTTCATTAAGAATTAGACCAAAAGGAAGTGCAGGAAGTCATAATGGCATGAAATCAATTATATATCATCTTCAATGTGATGATTTTCCAAGAGTAAGAATTGGGATTGGAAGACCAAATGAGGGACTAGACTTAGCTGATTTTGTCTTAAATAGATTTCAAAAAGAAGATAGAGAGATAATAGACGAAACAATTAAAAAAGCAGCAGATGCTGTGGAAACAATAATAAATTATAGTGTAAATAAGGCAATGAATGAATATAATAGATAAATAACCATAATATTTAATAATAAATAGAATATTTTATTTTGTACTATACAGCCCGGGTTAAAATCTGGGCTAACAGTGTTTGTTTAAGGAGCTGGGCTATGTGACCAACAATTTTTTAATTGATAATCTAAAAAATCTTAAATCTTATAGTGAGTTATTACAACTGATTAAGCAAAAAACTTCTTCTATATCTATAACGGGCTTATCAGAAGAGAATATAGCACATATATTATTTGCTATAAATCAGCATACAGATAGCCAAGTTTTTCTTATTACCTATAATGAATTAAGAGCTAAGAAGATTTTAGAAGATTTAAAGTTTTATAACAAGTTGATGGTAGAATTTTTTCCTGCTAGAGAATTAGTTTTTTATGATATTGAAGCTCATAGTCATGATATATTAAACAGAAGAATTGGTGTTCTTGATAGACTATGTAATGATGAAAAAGTTATTGTAGTGGCTTCAATTGAATCGGTTTTAGAGAAATTAATAGATAAAAATATTATAAATAAATACAAGTTTATTTTTGGATTTGGTGAAATTGTTGATTTAGATGAAATTTGCAATAAGTTTAATATTCTTGGTTATGAAAGAGTTGATATGATTCAAGGTAAAGGGCAGTTTTCAATTAGGGGAGGCATAATTGATTTTTTCCCTGCAAACTCTCTTAATCCATATCGTATAGAGTTATTTGATAACGAGATAGACTCCATTAGAACATTTGATATAAAAACTCAGAGATCTATAGAAAACATTACTAGTGTACAAATATGTCCTGCTAAAGAAATAATAATAGAGGATAAAGATAAGGATAAGCTTATAGAAGTTATAGAGTTAGACCTTAAACAAGCTGTAAAAAAAATAAAGAAAAATGATGATAGCTTAGTTTTAGATAGATTAATTGAAAAATTTAATTATTATATCGATAGAATGAAAAATAACTTAAGCTTTGACAATATTGAGATGTTTATACCGTACATTTCTAACTCAATCTATAGCATTATTGACTATTTAAGCGATGAAGCAATTGTGGTAGTAGATGAGCCAAAAAGAGTTAATGAAAGTGTAAAAAGCTTAAAAGCTGATTTTACAAATAGATTTACCGATCTCTTTGAGAGAGGAGAGGTTTTACCAAAGCAGGAAAACATGTATCATTTATACGAAGAAGCTGTAAAGGCAATCGAAGTAAAAACTTGTATAACAATCAGTAATTTACTTAAAAATGCTGATTATTTTAAACCAAAAAAAGTAATAGATTTTATAAGTAAGGAAATGCAGTCATTTCACAATAATTTAGATTTTTTAGTTGAAGAATTAAATAATTATATTTACCGTGGATATAAGGTTGTAATACTATCTGGAGTTGAAGAAAAGGGAAAACGACTTAAACAATGCTTAATTGAAAAGGGAGTTACGTGTACTTATGTTAAAGACATAAGTAGAGAAATTAAGTCTAGTCAGATATTTATTACAGAAGGATCAATAAATAGAGGATTTGAATATCCTAAGCTCAAATTTGCAATTATCAGTGATAAAGAAGTATTTGGAGTATCTAAAAAAAGAAAAGTGAAGAAAAAAAGAAAAGATGCTGCTAAGATTGAATCCTTTACAGATTTGAATGTTGGAGATTTTATTGTTCATGAGACACATGGAATTGGGAAGTATGTAGGTATAGAGCAGCTTGCTGTTCAAGGAATTAAGAAGGATTATTTGACAGTAAAATATCATGGCGAAGATAAGCTCTATGTTCCTGTAGATCAGATGAATCTCATACAAAAATATATTGGTTCTGATTCAGTT
>DAOUQG010000198.1 GCA_030625765.1 Thermohalobacteraceae bacterium
ATATATAGTTAGAAAATGTAATTTATTTATTTCTCCAAAATTCATGTATACTGTCTTAAAATGTGTAAGTGAATATGATAATTGTTTTTGTGTCAAAAAAATAAAGTTCACATACATTAATATTAATGAAAGTATAGAATGAATTTAAGGGAGGGAATTTGAATGGATTATATGAATAATGATGGGTATCCAGAATTATATTATCTTTTATATCCTAAGGTGAATGATTGTATATATAGACGCATGAATGAAATTCCTTATAATGAGATGCCTTCAAATGAAAAAATAGAGGAAATGACAGATGAAGTTTATAAAGAAATGATACAAGAATGTCCTGAGATAGATCAAGATGATGCTGAGAAAAGATACTATTCTAAAGGGGTAGAGGCTAAACAAAGACCTTTTTATGGCAGAAGAAGATTGTTAAGAGACATTATAGGTATTACATTACTTTGGAGCTTGTTTAGAAGAAGATATCCGAGATATGGCTACGGACCAGGCTATGGCTACGGGCCTGGATACGGATATGGACCTGGTTATGGATATAGACCTGGATATAGACCAGGCTATGGCTATGGACCTGGTTATGGTCCTAGATATTGACAACATATATGTATTTTTAAAGCAGGCTAGAAATAATATCTAGCCTGCTTTTGCTACTATATGATCAATTAATAAGTTTGGTTTATTGATGAACCTTGATTCATTTTTTGCTTAGCTTTTTTGATTTCTGTATAATCTACTGACATTGAGTTGTTCAAATCAGGAACATTGCTTAAAGAAGACAGATTTGTATAGTTGGTTGTATTTCCAGTATATCCTTGAGATGTTGTATTTGTTAAACCTGTCATACCCATACTTTGAGGACTATAATTTGTTGTTCCCATTTTTCTTTTTGCTTCTTCAACTTCTAAAACCTTTGTGTTTATATCAGTAGTTTGACCAGAGATATTAGTGAATTTGTTCATCAAGTAACCTCCATAATTTGTATTGTGTAGATGTTTTTTAACCTACAAGAGTATTATTATCTTTTAAAGAAAGATATATAAGATGTAATAATTAACTGTATTTCTAGAAAATTTTTTTGAATATTTTTTAATTAGCTTATTTATAATATTATTTTAAAAAGAGCTGTAATGATATTTTAGATCATTGCAGCTTTTTAATTTCAAAAATATATTGACAAAATAATCCAACTACGTTAAAATATATTTAACGTTAAAATAATTTTAACGTCAAATACATTATAGCGGAAGCATATCAAATAGAGGAAAGGATGGTATTCTATGGATCAAGCTGTTAAGTATGAAAAGGTAGGAATAAAGTCATTATTTCCATATAAATCGTATTTTATGGTTCTTCTAGCAAGTACAATTTCAAGGTTTGGAGATTCAGTAGATTCTATTGCATATGGATGGATGATTTATACTATGACAGGTTCAAGATTACTTCTTGGAACAATATTTGCTGTTAATGCTATACCTAATATAATACTTAGTCCTTTTGCTGGCGTGTTAGTAGATTATTTTTCAAAGAAAAAAGTGATTATTATTGGAGATGTTGGTCGAGGTTTGATTGTATCTGCAACAGCTATTTTGTTTTATACAGGTAATTTGGAGACATGGCATTTATTTGTATTTACATTTATGACTTCTACAATAGAGAGCTTTGTAAGTCCAGCAAAAACTTCTCTTATTCCATTAATATTGCCTAAAAAACTACATATGAGTGCAACTTCTTTTTCTACATCTGTAATGTCTACAGCTGAGCTATTGGGATTGGGAATAGCAGGATTTCTTATTGCAACTATAGGAATTTCAGGAGCAATAGTAGTTGATGGAATGACTTTTTTTACTTCATGTATTCTTATTTCATGTATTACAATAGAGGATCAAGGGATTTCAAAAGAAGAATTAAACATAAGAGGATTTATTAATAATCTCAAAGTCGGTTTTGATTTTGTTAAAAATCAAAGTTTAATAAGGGTAGGTATTGTGTTATTTGCATTAACAAATTTTTTCTTAACACCTGTAAGCGTTTTATTAATAGCATATGTTAAGGACATACTTCGTGCTGGACCAACAGCATATGGAATTATTAGTATAGGGGTACCTCTTGGAATGATTATTGGAGGGTTGCTGTTTGCGCAGATTGGATCGCGATTTAAAAAATCATATTCTGTGGTATTTGGATTAGTGGTTATAGGTGGTAGTTATTCGGTGTTAGGCATAATAGGGTTTGTCAATTCATTATTTATATCTCCCATATTTATAGCATTTCTAGTGTTTTTTATATTTGGGTTGATGCTACCAGTAATAACATCACCCTTAAGAGCAAGTTTATTTGAAAACACTCCAAAGGAGCTTTTAGGTAGGGTAGTAGGATTGATGAGTATGGTAACAATGAGTGCGATGCCGTTAGGTAGAGCTGTTTCGGGAGCAATATCAGAATTAATATCAATTCCAGTTTTATTCCTAATCATGGGATTAATAATGATGGTATTTCCATTTTTATCACTTTTAAATAAAGATTTTAGAAAAGAATAATATATTGTATAATATGGGTAGAGGTGATTATATTGGAGGATAAAAAGTTATTAACTACCCTTGAGGAAATAAAAGCAATATCTGATCCATATAGGATGCAGATAATAACTACTTTGAAGAAGCTTAAAAGACCAGCTACTGTGAAAGAGATTGCAGATAAAATGGGAGAAACACCTGCTAAAGTGTATTATCATGTTAAAAAGCTTGAAAAGGTATATGTTTTACATATAGTAAAGACTGAAGAAATCAATGGAATTATTGCTAAGTATTATGATTTTACAGCAAAAAGCTTCTCAATAAAACATAATAATACGGATCCAGATATAGATAAGCTGTTCTTAAATGAATTTCAAAGAGCTATTTCAAATATATATGACCAAAGTAAGAAGATTGTACTAGAACAATTAGAAAACTACGCAGCTAAGGAAAATTTTATTAATAATAAAAATGGGAATTCTGAGGATGATATTAAAGAAATTGCTCTAACAGAGGTGTATCTCACAGAAGAAGATGTGAGGGAGTTATCAACGTATATAAGTCATTTTATAGAAAAACATAAAACTGAAGATGATCAAAGAGAAGGGTTAACTAAATATCACATGTTCACAGTTTTTTTTCCAATTGAATTTGATGAATAGAGAAGTTTGCGAAGGATAAAGGTATATAAATTAGATATTTATGATAAGGTTTATATTCAGACTAGAGATAAATACTCTAGTTTGTTTTTTTGAAACAATTTTGAAAAAAACAAATATAAATGAAACAGTTTTGGTTATTAATTGGTCTAATTAGTGAAAGCTGGTTATAGAGAGGAGGCTAATAATGGATGGAAGTATTGTAAGAAAGGCTATAAAAGGTGATGATGAAGCCTTTTATTATTTAATTAATAGTAATAAAGAGCAATTGTATAGGATTGGTTATTCATATTTAAAGAATAAAGATGATGCATTAGAAGCAATACAGGAAACTACATTTAGGGCATATAAAAAAATACATAAGCTAAAAAATCCACAATATTTTAAAACTTGGCTTATCAGAATATTAATAAACTATTGTATTGATGAACAGGCAAGAAGAAAAAAAATATCATCATTTACAAACAATAACGTATCGAGTATAGAATATGATAAGGATGATAAATTGGTAGTTGAAGCTGTTATTGAAAAGCTTAAGCCAAAATATAGAGAAATAATAGTTTTAAAATATTTTGAAGATATGACAATAAGTGAAATAGCCTATTTAAAGGAATGTCCTGAAGGAACCATTAAAACAAGGTTGAGTAGAGCATTAGAAAGATTAAGAAATATTTTAAATCAAGGTGGTGAGTATAATAATGTTTAGAGAGGAAGAAAAGAAAATAATGGATATTAAAAAAGATTATAAGAATATTGACATTCCTGAGAATATTGATGATTTTATAATTAATGGGATAAAAGATGGGAAAAAATATAAAAGGAAAAAAATAAGGAAAAGTATGATTGGGTATGCAGCATGTATGCTACTAGTTGGTCTTTTAGTATCTATTAGGATTTCACCTACCTTTGCTGATATGATGAGTAATATACCAGGAGTTCAATATATAGTAAACTTGATTAATTATGATAAGGGGTTACAGTTAGCAGTGGAAAATAATTTTATACAACATGTTGGAGTTTCAGATGAGCATGAGAACGTAGTTTTTACTGTAGAGGATATAATTGTTGATGAGTCAAGAATGGTTGTGTTCTATAGTATTGAGAATAAAGGGAATTATGAACGTCTTACCTTAACTGATGTAAAGTTTTTAGATGAAGAAGGTAAACATTTAGTGGCATCTTATGGTTTTGATTATCACACAAGTGGTGAAAATGATGAAGTAAACAAGTTTAGAGATAAAGTAGATGTGAGTTTTGCAAGTAATATTGCAATACCAGATACTGTTAAAATGCAGGTAAAGATCAAGGAATACTCTAAATTAACAAAAACTGCACCTATTAGAATAGATAAAGGAAAAAATAAAGGAGAAGAAGGAAGAACATTTAAATCTACCTGGGAAGTAACAATACCTATTGATAAAGAAAAATTCCAGGATTTAAAAGAAACATATCCAATAAACAAAGAAATTGTGATAGAGAATCAAAAAGTTTACTTTGAACAACTTGTGCAATATCCTACCAAAATAGCTGTAGATATAGAGTATGATGAGAAAAACACTATGAAGATTTTTGGGTTTGAAAATATAAGAATCGGTGATGAAAACACAGAGTGGACTACACCTAATGGAGTTACTGCTTCGTATATTAATGAAAATACAGTCAGACTATATTTTCAGAGTAACTTTTTTAGCAGACCAAATGAACTATATATTGTAGCAGACGGCATAAGGGCATTAAGTAAAGATCAACTTAAAGTTAAAGTAGATTTAGAAGAACAGAAAATATTAAATCCACCAGATGAAAAATTAAAGCTTAAGGGAATTAATACTAGATACACGAATGATGTTATTGAAATTATCTTTGAGGTAAATATGTCAGATGTCAGCAGGGTTTTTGGAATATTTAATTATAGTTTTGAAGATGAAGAAGGAAATGAATTTAATAGTGTTGGAATAGGAACTAGCACTAATGATGAAGATAAAGCTGTAATATTTTATGAAATAGAACGAAATCAAGATTATAAAAATCCTCTAGTATTAGAAATATGTGATTATCCATCTATAATTGAAAAAAAGATTAATATAAAAGTTAAATAGTATAAGATAAGGCATACGGATTAGCTGACTAAGTTTAAAAATGTGGAATTTACATTTGAGTAGATTCCACATTTTAATTTGAGTTCTTGTTTATATTTATCACTTTCTATTTTTCCATAAAAGCTATGAAAACATAACACACTTGGATTTAGATGATTACCCGATTCGCGAATCATATAT
>DAOUQG010000056.1 GCA_030625765.1 Thermohalobacteraceae bacterium
TGAGGCTAAAATGGCAGAAGAAGCTATAGATATATTAGAAAGAGAGAGTTTTAATTTTTCGAAATTTCTTTGGGCACATGCAGGGAATGAAGGAAACCTTAAAGTGATAGAAAAAGCATTCTCTAAGGGAATGTGGCTTGGCTTTGATCAAATACAATCTGAAAAATATTTTGAATACTGCTCTTTGATTAAGGAAGCTATAAAGAGAGGCTATAAAGATAGAATATTATTGTCACAGGACTATGACTTTTATCAACAAATTACAGAATGTGGTGAAAACCATCCTTGTGCTAGTATTTTTACTGATTTCATACCACATTGTATTGAAAATGGGATTAATAAAGATGTACTGATTAATATTCTTACGAATAACCCTGCCAATTTTTATGATATTTAGAAATGGAAAGAAAGAATATTTGTTGTTAATAGCTATGGCTGACATACACTTGTCAGTCATTATTTGTTATAATATATAATAAGATGTAATTATTAGAATTAATAGTTAGATATGTTAATATGACATTGTTGTAATATATAATTCTATAAGTGTAAAAAACATCACATGAAAATTTGCTAAAAAAATCAATTAAATATATCTAGAGTTAAAGGGGACGTTTGGAGAAAATGAGAGTTGATAGATTACTTTCCATACTATTAATCATTTCAAATGAAGGTACAGTTACTGGCAAGGAGCTTGCAGAACATTTTGAAGTGTCAATAAGAACTATATATAGAGATATAGACAAATTATGCGAAGCAGGTGTTCCAATTGCTTCACAAGGAGGTAAGAAAGGCGGTTTCTATATAATGGAGAACTATAACGTTGATAATCTATTTTTTAATAGAAATCAAATACAAATATTAATGCCTATTATGAATAATTTGAGTTTTCTATTTGGTAAGAATCAGGAATACAATGATATCGTTTTAAAATTGGAGAATGCATATAAAAATGAGAAAGTTCAAAACGATAAGTTGAGTATAAACATGTCACATTTCAGTATGGAGGATGAATTAAAGGAATATTTATATTTAATGAATAAAGCTATTGAGGATAGCAGGTTAATGGTATTTAATTACATAAATAGAAATCTCGACTATTCAGAAAGAATTGTTGAGCCTATTCAAATTTCATATTCTCATGGTCAATGGAAATTAGTCGCTTTTTGCAGAAAAAGAAATGACTTCAGAAAATTTAAGCTAGTGCGAATTAAGAATATGAGACTTGGTGATAGCTTTACAAAGAAGGATATCTTAAACGAAGAAATTCAAAAGATATTTGATGATAGCTATGATAAGAAAAGTATAAAAGTGACTTTTAAGTTTTCAAACGAAATTGGCGAACAACTAACAGAGTATTTTGATAAAGAAGCTATTCATAAAAGGGGGGATGGATGTTATATAGTTGAAGGATTTTATCCATATGAAGAAGGATTATTCAAATTCATTCTAGGATTTGGTAAGGAATGTGAAGTGTTAGAACCGAAATATTTGAGAGAAGAAACAGAAAATTATCTAAAAGAATTACTATTAAAATACAATGAATGACATACAGATGTCAGGAGTAAGTCATAGAATTATTATTTTGAAAAAATTAAAGAGTAAGAGGAGGAAAAAGTAATAATAATAACCAATATTGAGAATAGAAAAATATTAAGCTGACATAATTTTGTCAGCTCATGATAATGACAAACTCACGATTTTACAGTCGTGGGTTTTGCTTTTCATGGATAAAAACCTTTACATTAAGTGTTTTTTTTAATATAATTTTCATTGTGGTTGTAACAAATTCGTTTGTCGAGGAAGTTAATAATGGTTCTGATATTCTAAATCTCTAATAGGTATTAAGTAAGTAAATTTTAAGAATTTGATACATATAACTAAAGCGTTTATATGAATATTTTCATGTAATATAATTTTATTAGGATACAAAGTACTACATATAATAGTTTTTTTAATAGTATAGGAGTGAAACGGTGTGGAAAATGAGGTAACAAATGAAAGCAATAAAAATGAAGCTATTGAATTTAAAAAGAATAGAAATAGTCTGAGTAGACTTCAAAAATTTCACAAAAAAATTTTTAATAAGAATGAGAAGGCTATTTTATTAGTTGATGTAGATAGTGGAGATATAGTAGATGCAAATATTAGAGCATGTGAATTTTATAATTATAAAGCAGATGATATAAAAAAAATGAATATTACTCAGATAACAATTTTATCTGAAACTGAAGTATTTGAAAAGCTACATCAATCACAAAAAAAACATCTTCAAAGATTTTATTTTCAACACCGTTTAGCAAATGGGGAAATAAAAGATGTAATGACTTATTCAGGTCCGCTTAGAATTTTAGGTAAAAAACTAGTATATTTGATTGTTGAAGATATTACAGAAGAGATTAAAGTAAAAAAAGAATTAAAGAAAAGTGAAGTTCAATATAAAGAGCTGTTTAACAGTGCAAATGATGCAATTTTTTTTATTGAAGCAAATGACAATGCAACTCTAAAATGTTTTATTGATGTTAATGATAAAGCATGCGAGCTATTGGGCTATTCAAAAGAGGAACTGTTAGAAATTTCACCAATGGATATTTCAACTACTCATTATAATTTGAACAATATTATGAACGAATATAAAAAGAATTCAAATACTACTAGAAAAATATATGAAACATCACTTATTACAAAAAATGGATATCACATTCCAACAGAAATTAGTGTACATATTTTTGAACTTAATGAAAAAACAGTTTATTTGGCGATTTTAAGAGATATTACTGATCGTAAAGAAGCAGAAGAGACAATTGTTAACTATTCAAGACTTTTAGAAGGTATAGTAAAAGGCATCCCAGATATTGTTGGAGTATTTAGTCCTGATAATACTATTATGCTATGTAATCAAGCAGGGTATGATTTTTTTGGTGAACCTTTTGATAAAATTTATGGGCGAAAATGCTATGAGATTTTAAATAAAAATCTAAGATGTGAAGACTGTCCTCTTATGCAAGCAGTGAAAACTAATAAAATAGTAAGATTAGAAAAGTTTTATGAAGTACATAATAAATATTTCGATTGCTACTATAATCCAGTATAGATAAGTCAGGAGAGGTAATATTTGTTGTTGGACAGCTAAGAGATATTACTGAGAGAAAAAAATTAGAAGATATTCTCAAAGAGAGCGAAGAAAGGTATCGAAAGATTGTTAATCTTTCACCTGATGCAATAATAATTACTGTAGATGGGAAGCTGGTTTTTGCAAATGAACAGGCATGTAAATTAGTAGATACACATTTAGATGTAGAAATTGGAAAGAGTGTACATAAGTTCGCACCTGGTTTTGAGAAAATTATTAATAAAAGAAATAAACAGATAATTGAAGAAAGAAAGTTGAAAACTACATTTGATTATAAAATAGTGACATATAATAATAAGATGCTTGATGTTGAAATTTCTTCAAGCTTTTTAGTTTATAATGGAAAGCCAGCAGTTCAATCTGTAATTAGAGATATAACTGAAAGAAAAAGGGAATTAAATTCAGCAGCTAAAATTCAAAAGCAGATTTTACCAAAAGAGTTTCCGATTCCAGATAAGGCTAAAATGGAAGCATTATATGTACCAGCTAAAACAGTTAGTGGAGATTTTTATATGCTTCATAAGGTAAATGACAATTTAGTTATAGGAATAATAGGAGATGTAAGTGGGAAAGGGATTACTGCAGCTTTAAATATATCTGCATTTAATGTTTTATTTCATGAAGCAGTTTTAGTTAGTAATGATCCATCACAAATTATAAAAGAGATAAATAATAAAGTAGATATTTATTGTAGAGAAAGGTATATTGCAGCTTGTTGTTTTAGTTTGGACTTTGAAAATTACATAGCAAAGATAGTAGGAGCTGGAATCAATCGTTTTATTTATCAAAATAGAAAAGATAAATATGAGGAAAGAATAATAAAAGGTCCATTTCTTGGTATGTTTGAAAATAGTGTGTTTGACGAACAGAGTATTCATTTTCATACAGGTGATAAATTTTATTTCTTCACTGATGGATTAGATTTTATATATGATGATAATTACATAAAAGAAAAATATCTTAAAACAGCTACAATGACAGAAATAGTATATGATTTTAATAATTATTTGAAAGACACGTTAACTAATATCAAAGGTCTAAAAGATGATAGTACATTGCTTGCGATAGAAATAAAATGAGGTGTTTTTTATGGAAGCTAGAGAGAAAGAAATTATTATTTATGGCATAAAAAAGAGAAACGAAATTATTGATAGAATTATTGAAGATATAAAAGCTTATGATTATAGTTTTGACATAAGGTTAATACTTACAGAGGCTTTGATAAATGCTTATAAGCATGGAAATAAAAGTGAAGCAGACAAGCCTATTTATTTAAGATATTCTTATGATGATAATAAAGTTAGATTTGAGATCGAAGATTCAGGAAATGGATTTAGAAATGTGACTATTCCTGATCAAGTATCTGATGAAAAAATATTAGATGATAATGGAAGAGGATTATTTTTAATTAAAAGTATTTCAGATAGAATTGAGATAAGGGAAAATACTTTAATAATTCAGAAATATTTGTCAAAAAAAAGGAAAGAGGGATATTCATGAAAATAAGTTTAAAAGTTAAATTGGTTTCAATGTTTTTTATATTCATTTCACTTTCATTACTTGCTTTAGGTATTTTTTCTTATATTACAACTTCAAATTCAATGCAGCAAATAACTGAACAAGAATTGAGAGAACTTACTTTATCAACAGCTGAATCAATTACTCAGACTGTTAATTCTCTTAATAGATATGTTCAATTCTTAAGTAATAATCAGCAGATAGCTGAAGCTGCAGCCGGAAATAATGAAGTTAACCACGAAGTATATAAGTATTTATCAAAGCTTCATCAAGAGAACAGTGATTTAATTGATATGTTTATTATTACAGATACTGCATGTAAAGGTATTGTTAGTAGTGAGAAAGAAAATTCTAATTTAGATTTAAGTGATCGTGATTATGTGAAGAAGGCATTAGAAGGTTCTCCAGCTGAAAGTGAAATTATATTTTCTAAGACAGACAATATACCTATAATAACAATTGCATATCCTCTGAAGATTGATAATAAGGTTGTAGGTACTATAATCGGAAGTATTAAATTCGAGAATATTTCTAAGCATGCTTCAAAAGTTGAAGTAGGCGAAAATGGATACGCTTATATGATTGATAGAAATGGATTACTTCTATATCATCCAGAAAGTGAAAAAATCTTATATGAGAATATGAGTAACACAACTATTCCTGAGTTAAAAGCTTTAGTAGAAAAAATGAAATTAGGGGAGACTGATGAAGGTTATTATACATATGAAGGAACAAAGAAATATGTTAGGTTTACTCCTGCAAATGAATGGGTTGTAGCAGTAACTGCTGATTATAATGAGTATATGGCTCCTGCAATAGCAATTAAGAGAAATACCATAATAATAACTATAACAGCATTAGTGATTTCAATGCTTTTTGCTTATTTTCTTTCAAATAAAAATATAATTAAACCAATAATAAAATTGGAAGAATTAATGACTAAAGCAGGTGAAGGAGATTTAACAGTACAATCTAATATAACAACTAATGATGAAATACAAGCTTTAGGAGATCATTTTGATAAGATGATTAATAGTCAATCAAATATAATTAATCACGTTAGAAAAGGAGCAGAAGATCTAACTGCATCTTCTGAGGAAATAGCAGCTTCTGCACAGGAAATAAGCGCATCAACTGAGCAAATATCATCTAGTGTACATCAGGTTGCATCTGGAGCAGAACGTCAAAATAGTTCAATAATTGAAACTTCGGAAGTTTTGGTACAGCTTTCGAGCTTGATTCAAATTGCTCAAAGTAAGGCACATACAACAAGAAGTAACTCTGAACATACAATGGATGCTGCACAGTCAGGAAGACAGAAAATTAAGGAAACGGTTGATACAATTGGAAACATAAATGATGTAACAACTGAAACTGCTGAAATATTAAAGGTTTTAAATGGACTTTCTGAAAAAGTAAGTGGAATTATTAGTACAATTAATAATATTTCAAACCAGACAAATTTGTTAGCACTTAACGCTTCTATCGAAGCTGCAAGAGCGGGTGAGCATGGAAAAGGATTTAATGTAGTAGCTGATGAAGTTAGAAAGCTCTCAGAACAAACAAGTATAGAAGCAAATGAAATCTCTTCTTTGGTAAATGAAATGGTATATCAAATAAACAAAGCTGTTGAATCAATGAATGTTGGTAAGAAAGTTGTAGAAAATGGAGTTGTTGTTGCAAATGAAACAGACGAAGCATTTATTCAAATTATCAATGCAGTAGAACAGATCGTAGAGGATATTGAACAAATAGTAGATGTAACTAAGGATGAGGTTGCTAGTTCTGAAAAGATTGTTGAGCTTATAGACATGGTAGCATCGGTTACTGAAGATACAGCATCAAGTAGTCAAGAGGTAGCAGCAGCTACTGATCAGCAAACCTCAATAATACAAAATTTTGCTGCTAGCTCAGAGGAGACTAGTGCTATGGCTAACAACTTAAGTAGTCTTGTAGAAAAATTTAAAATTAGGGGTGACTATTAATGAAGGTGATTACAATGTCAATACCTATAAGTTTTACTGTAGAAGAAGCAGCTGAATTTAGAACAAAAATTAAGCGTTTAATTCTTGAGGGTAAAAAGCATTTTGAATTAGATTTTAGTAATTGTACATTTATTGATAGTACAGGACTTGGGGTTTTAGTTTCATCTTATAAAAAATGTATGGAGAAAAATGGAAGCTTTATCCTTCATTCGGTGAATGATTCACAGGTCATGAGAATTTTTCAACTAACAAGATTAGATAAGGTTTTTGAAATAAAGTGATAATCTGAAAACAAATCATACTTTATTAATAGTATGATTTGTTTTTTATTATATTTGAATATAAATCAGGATAAAGAGAAAAAATAGTTGCAATTACAACTAAAATTGGCTATAATATAGTTGTGATTGCAACTATTTTTTGGAGGTGATATTTTGGAGAAAGGACATGACTTTGTTGGTAGATGGTTATCAATTTTAAATAGACATATAAAAAGCTATGTTTCAAAAGAACTTGAACCATATAACTTAGGTAGTGGGCAGTTTCATTATATTCTTATGCTTTATAAAAATGATGGTATAAGTCAGGAAGAAATAAATAAGTACATTAGGAAAGATAAAGGTACCACTGCAAGAGCAATAAAAAGGCTTGAAAACGAAGGATATATTATAAGGAAGGTAAATCCTGAGGATAAAAGGGCATATAAGATATATTTAACACAAAAAGCTTTAGATGTGAAACCAATTATCATTGATGTACTTTCTAGAACTACAGAAATCTTAGAGCATGGGCTTTCAGATGAAGAAAAAAGCATGGCAATAAATATATTAAAAAAAATGGCTCAAAATGCAGGTTTGTATATGAAGCATGATCAATAGAAAAGGAGACGATTATTATGAACCAGAGAAGCTACATGCTAGAGAATGAAAAAATCAAATCACTTTTACTTAAGCTATCATTACCAGCAACTATAGCTATGCTTGTAAATGCACTTTATAATTTAGTTGATGCAATTTTTATTGGAAGAAGTGTAGGAACTTTAGCAATAGGTGGTTTATCTATAGCCCTTCCAATTCAAATGGTAGTAATGGCAATTGCTTTGATGATAGGAGTAGGAGCTGCTTCAGCAATTTCAAGAAGCTTGGGGGCAAAAGATATAGAAAAAGCAGATTATGTTGCTGGAAACTCTTTTTTAGCTATTATTGTTTTGAGCGGAATAACTGTTATACTAGGATATACATTTTTGGAACCTTTATTAAGAATATTTGGAGCAACTGACTCATTGTTACCTTTCGCTAAAGAGTATATGTCAATAATTTTTATGGGTACTATTTTTTTCTCTTTTACTGTTGCATCGAATAATCTCGTCAGAGCAGAGGGAAATGCAAAGACATCTATGTTTATTATGTTAATTGGAACTGGTTTGAACATTATACTAGATTATATATTTATTATGGTATTTAATTATGGAGTGAAAGGAGCAGCAATAGCAACTATACTTTCACAATTTGCTTCGTTTGTATACGTTATGATATATCTATACGGAGGTAAAAGTACGCTAAAGGTTAAGCTTCATCATTTCAGACCTGATATCAGTATTTTGAGAGAAATATTCACAGTAGGCTTTTCATCTTTTGCAAGAAATATTGTAGGAAGCTTAGTAGCAATAATAATAAACAACTCATTAAGAATCTATGGTGGAGATATTGCAATATCAATTTATGGAGTAATTAATAGAGTAATAATGTTTTTATTTATGCCTTTATTTGGAGTTATTCAAGGTATGCAGCCAATAGCTGGCTTTAATTACGGTGCCAAAAAAATAGATAGAGTTAAAGAGGTAGTAAGACTTTCGATAATAACTATAACCACACTAGCTACAATTGGTACTTTAGTAGGGCTATTATTCCCAGATGAAATAATGAATTTATTTAGTAAAGAGCCTGAATTAGCTGAGCAAGGCTCGGCAGTTTTGAGAATAGTTATTTGCATGATACCAATAATAGGAGTACAAATAGTTGGAGCAACATTATTTCAGTCTTTAGGTAAAGCGATTCCTGCGTTAATTGTTACATTACTTAGACAGATAATATTACTTATTCCATTAGTGATTATTTTACCACTAACTTTGGATAACAAGCTTTTAGGAGTATGGTTAGCATTTCCAATATCAGACTTAGTGTCTTCAGTAATATCAGCAGTTTTATTAAAAGTTGAGATGAGAAAAATTTCTTTGGAAATAGAAGAAGTATAAGAGTGTCATACTAGTTATGATTTTTCTGGAAAAACATGAATATTAGAATATTTAATAAAATTTATCATCATGAATTAAGCTTTGCTTTTTTCATGATGATTTTTCATTTTAAATCAAACGTTTTAGATAAATGAATAACCATTTCATAATTAACAAATAATACATTGAGATTATAAAATCTAAATTTCAAAGGGTATTATAAGTGAGGTGAATAATTACAAATGGATCATAGTATTGAAAACAATAACAGCATAAATTATCAAAAAATTGATCAAATAATTGATAAATATAAGTCCGATGATAGTATGCTTATTCGAATTTTACAAAAGACGCAACAAGAAGTTGGGTACTTACCAATGAAGGTACAGTCATATATTTCAGAAAGATTAAACATACCAATTTCAACAGTTAATGGAGTTGTAACTTTTTACTCTTTATTTTCACAGGATGAGCAGGGTAAATACACTGTAGGAGTATGTATGGGAACAGCTTGTTACGTCAAAGGAGCTCAAGAGGTTTTAGATGCAATAAAAAAAGAGCTTCAAATTGATGTAGGAGAAACTACAATGGATAAATTATTCACACTGAAAACATCAAGATGCATAGGTGCTTGTGGATTAGCTCCAGTAATAACAGTAAATGATGATGTGTATGGAAGACTTACTCCTGCCGATATTCCTTCAATTCTATATAAATATATCAAAACACACAAAAAAACAGAAATTCAATTATAGGAGTTGATAAAAATGGAGCTATTTCAGGTAAAGTCTTTTGAAGATTTGCAAAAGGTTAAAGAAAATACATATGATAAAATGAAAATTCGGTTTATGGATAGAAATGTAGATAAGGAAATAGAGAAATATCATATACTAGTATGCTCAGGTACAGGTTGTACTTCATCTAAAAGTAATCTAGTTCGAGAGAATCTTGAAAAGGAAATAAGGAAAAGAAAACTGGGAGATAAGGTAAAGGTCTTTAAAACAGGATGCTTCGGATTTTGTAAGCTAGGACCAATATTAATGATTCATCCTGATCGAACATTCTACATTCATGTTGAACCAGAGCATGTTGATGAAATAATAAGTAACCATATTCAGAACGGACAAGTAGTTGAAAAGCTTCTGTATAAATCTCCTTCTCTAAATAAATTTGTTCAAACTATGGAGGAAATTGACTTTTTTAATCATCAAATGCGTATTGCACTAAAAAATTGTGGAGTTATTAATCCTGAAGATATAAATGAGTATATTGCGATGGAGGGATATCTAGCATTAGCAGAAATATTGACTAATAACACTTCTAAAAAGGAAATAATTGAAAACATTAAGAAATCAGGCTTGCGTGGTCGTGGTGGTGGAGGTTTTTTAACTGGACATAAGTGGGAATATGCAGCTGGTTATGAAGGAGAAAAGAAATTTGTTTTATGTAATGCTGATGAGGGAGACCCTGGAGCCTTTATGGATAGGTCAATTCTTGAAGGCGACCCTCATAGTATTATTGAAGCTATGATTATAGCAGGATACTGTATTGATGCTCATCAGGGTTATATTTATGTAAGAGCTGAATACCCTATTGCAGTACAGAGACTTGAAATTGCTATAGATCAAGCTAGAAAAATGGGATTTTTAGGCAAAAACATCTTAGGATCATCTTTTAGCTTTGATTTGGATATAAGGCTTGGAGCAGGAGCTTTTGTTTGTGGAGAGGAAACAGCGCTTATTCAGTCTGTAATGGGATTGAGAGGTGAACCAAGGCCAAGACCGCCATTTCCTGCCGAAGTTGGGCTATGGGAGATGCCTACACTAAACAATAATGTAGAAACTTATGCAAATATTCCTATCATACTTCGTAAGGGGGCTGAATGGTATTCAAGTATTGGAACTGAAAAGAGTAAGGGAACTAAAGTTTTTGCATTAGCAGGTCAAATCGAAAATACAGGACTAATTGAGGTTCCTATGGGAACTACACTTAGAACGATTATATATGAAATAGGTGGAGGAATCCATGATAATAAAGAATTTAAAGCTGCTCAAACTGGAGGTCCTTCTGGGGGTTGTATCCCAGCAGAGCTGCTTGATACTAAAATTGATTTTGAATCATTAACTGAGATAGGATCTATGATGGGTTCAGGGGGCTTAATAATAATGGACGAATCTGATTGTATGCTTGATATAGCACGGTTTTATTTAGAATTTGCTCAGGATGAGTCTTGTGGAAAGTGTGTGCCGTGTAGTATTGGAACAAAGAGATTGTTGGAAATATTAGAAAAAATCAGTAAGGGCAAGGGTGAGATGAAAGATTTAGAGTTACTTGAGGATTTATGCTATTCGATTAAGGACTCATCATTGTGTGGACTTGGTCAAACTGCTCCAAATCCTATATTAAGCACTTTAAAATATTTTAAGGATGAATATATCGCACATATTAAGGAAAAACGATGTCCAGCAGGAGTATGTAATGAATTATTAAGGATAGTGATATCAGATGACAAATGCATTGCATGTGGTATATGTGCTAGAGTATGTCCAGTTAATGCTATCACAGGAGAACACAAAAAACCTCCTTATCGTATACATCAGGATGTATGTATTAAATGCGGAGCGTGTATTCCAAAATGTCCTGTAGATGCTATATATAAAGCATAGAAGGAAGGTGAGAATATGGAAAATATTAAAGAAGGCAAAGAACAAATCATAGATGAAGAATTGGTTACTATAAATATTGATGGCAAGGAATGTAAGGTTCCTAAAGGACTATCTGTTTTAGAGGCAGCACGTACAATGAATATTGAAATTCCTAGCTTATGCTATTTAAAGGATATCAATGAGATAGGCACATGTAGAGTATGTGTTGTAGAAATAGAAGGAATGCATAGCTTACAAGCTTCATGTGTGTACCCTGTTAGAGAAGGTCTTAAGATAAGAACAAATACTGAAAGGGTACTTAGAGCTAGAAGAACAGCAGTATCTTTACTATTATCAAATCATCATAGAGAATGTTTGACCTGCATAAGAAATTTAAATTGTGAGCTTCAAAATTTAGCAGATAACTTAGGTATTCGCAATATACCTTATACAGGTGAAATGAAGGATTACGGATTTTTTGAGAACAATCCAGCTATACAAAGAGATTATAATAAATGCATAAATTGTAGACGTTGTATGTCAATATGTAATAAGATTCAGGAATGCAATGTATTCTCTCCTCTTGAAAGAGGACTAGATACAGTTATTGCTCCTGCTTTTAAGAAGGATATGTCTGAAGTTACATGTATAATGTGCGGACAATGTGTAATTGCGTGTCCAACAGGCTCATTGACTGAGAAAGAACATATTGATGAGGTAATGAAGGCAATATCAGATCCGGAGAAGTATGTAGTAGTTCAAACAGCACCATCTATTCAGGTAACTTTAGGAGAAATGTTTGGAATGCCTATTGGTACTTTTGTAGCTGGTAAATTAGTCACATCTTTGAGACGGATTGGCTTTGATAGAGTTTTCGCTACTGATGTTACAGCAGATTTAACAATAATGGAGGAAGGCAGCGAACTTGTAGAAAGACTATTACATGAACCAGAAAAGCTTCCACTACTTTCATCATGCTGTCCAGCTTGGGTAAAATTTGCTGAGCATTTCTATCCAGAGTTTCTTCCTCATCTTTCAAGTACAAAATCACCTCATGAAATGTGTGGAGCTTTGGTTAAAACATGGTATGCAAAAAAATACGGAATTGACCCAGAGAGGATTGTAAGTGTTGGTATAATGCCTTGTACAGCAAAAAAATATGAAGCTGCTCGACCTGAAATGGTGTCTGATGGGTTTAGAAATGTTGATTATGTATTAACAACTAGAGAGTTAGGTCGAATGATTCGTCGAATTGGTCTAGATTTTGCTAATTTACCTGATGATAAGTATGATGAACCATTTGATCAATATAGTGGTGCTGGTATGATATTTGGAGCAACTGGAGGAGTTTTAGAAGCAGCTGTTCGTACTGCTCATAAGCTAATAACAGGAGAAGAAATGTCAGTCCCTGATTATGAAGAGGCAAGAGGGCAAAGTGGTTTAAAATATGGAACCGTTACATTAGGTGACAGAACTATAACTATAGCTATAGCACATGGTACTGGAAATGCAAAAAAAGCATTGGAAATGTATAAAAGAGGTGAAAGGAAATTCGATTATATGGAGGTTATGGCATGCCCTGGTGGTTGTGTAGGAGGTGGAGGGCAACCCATATTGGGAGGTCGTGATCATAAGCATATTTCTCTTAGCTATAGACACAATAGAGCAGATACATTATACAATATTGAAAAAGGAAAAGAAATAAGGAGATCTCATGAAAATCCAAGAATTAAACAGATTTATAAAGACTTTTTAGGAGAACCTTTATCAGATGTAGCAAAAGAATATCTACACACAACATTTGTAGATAGAGGAAAGCATCCTTATTTAAAACAGTAAAAATCTCCCTCTTTG
>DAOUQG010000145.1 GCA_030625765.1 Thermohalobacteraceae bacterium
AAAACCTTATTAAATTCGAAGAAGAGCATTCACATGCAACATCACATAGATTATATCCGATCGATTTTGAGATTATAAATTCAGATGCTCCTATAGTGTTTATAGATGATGAAATAACAACTGGGAAAACTACTTTGAACATAATAGAAGCTATACATGAAAAATATCCTAGAAAAAATTATACAATAATATCTATATTAGATTGGAGAACAGAGAAAGATAAGTTGTTATTTGATGAGATGGAAAACAAACTAAATATCAAAATTAATACTGTGTCTTTGCTATCTGGAAATATTGATATTGAAAAAGAAGACCTAGGCAATTTAGAAATAGAAAGTGAAATAAGAAAAATAGACACTGAGGAAATTAATATTAGATACTTGTATTTAGACTCAATATTTAAAGAAAGTATATCTTTTTACTCAATAGATAGTCAAAATAACGTGAACACAATTCCTTATATGAAATTAACTGGTAGATTTGGAATTGACTCAGTTCAAAATAAGATGCTTAATGAACAACTAGAAAATGCAGGAAAATTACTTGAAAAACATAGGGAAGGTAAAAAAACATTATGTATGGGAACTGGAGAGTTTATGTATATACCTATGGTTTTATCAACATATTTAGGAGATGGAGTAAGTTATCAATCAACAACAAGAAGCCCTATACATCCATATGACAAAAGCAATTATGGAGCAAAAAACGCATTTAAGTTCAATAGTCAAGATGATAATGCTATTTCTAATTATTTTTACAACATTCCTTATAATTTCTATGATGATATGTTTTTGTTTTTGGAAAGAAAAGTTTCAGAGAATAACATGAAATCTTTAGTAGATACTTTAAAAACACTAGGGATAAGAGATATAAATATCGTAATATTTAAGGGGAGGAATTAGGAGTATGGGGATTCAAATGAAAAAAAGTGATATTAAATTAACTCCAATGGGTAGTTATGCTGAGAAGGATGCTATTTTTCTTTTAAAGGATATCTCTAATTTCATTGAAGAACAAGGAAATAATGAGAGGGAATTGGCTATTCAATCAGGATCACATTATTCAGAAATGCTGCCAATCGAGTACAAGCCATCTGATGAATACATGAACCTTTTTTATCAATCGCTAGAAAAGTTTAAGAAGGAAATAGCTATTTCAGTTGGAGTTGTGTCTGAAATAATAATTAAGAACAGAGGCAAGAATTTAGTTTTAGTATCTCTCGCAAGAGCAGGGACTCCTATCGGCGTTTTAATAAGAAGATACTTAAAATTCAAGTACAATCTAGAGATTCCTCATTACAGTATATCGATTATAAGAGGAAAGGGTATTGATAAAAACGCTATTAATTATATAATATCTAAACATCCTAGCTGCGAAATTCAATTTATTGATGGCTGGACTGGGAAAGGTGCTATTAATAAAGAACTGAAAAAATCTTGTGTAGAGTTGAATGAAGAGATGGGAATAAATTTAAATAGTGATTTGGCAGTAATAGCAGATCCAGGGCATTTAGTGATAACTTATGGAACTAGAAAAGACTTTTTAATTCCTAGTGCTTGTCTAAATTCAACTGTATCAGGTCTTGTTAGTAGAACAGTCTTAAGAGATGATCTGATTGGTGAAACTGATTTTCACGGGGCTAAATTTTATAAAGAATTAATTGATGAGGATGTATCAAATTTTTATGTTGATAAAATTAGCGAAAACTTTGATAAGATTTCAGAAGATATTAAGAGTGAACTCGAAAAGTTAATGGAGTGTAAGCCAGAATCAACTTTGCTAGGATTGGAAGATGTAAATAGAATAAAGAATGAATTTAATGTAGAGGATATAAATTTTATAAAGCCAGGTATAGGTGAAACTACAAGAGTATTGCTAAGGAGAATTCCTTGGAAAATTCTTATTAAGAAGGGCGCTAAAAATGTTGAGCATATATTTCAGCTTGCAAGAGAAAAAAATGTGGAAGTAGTGGAATATGAGTTAAAGTCTTATGAGTGTTGTGGAATTATAAAGTCAGTGAGGGATAACTAGTTATGTTGTTTGCAAGTGATTTAGATAGAACATTAATTTACTCAAAAAAATTTATTACTAGAGAGGAAAATCAAATACAACTAGTAGAATCAAAAGGTGATAGGGAAATGAGTTATATGCTTAGTTCCTCTATAGAAATACTAAAAACATTATCGAACAAACTGTTATTTGTTCCTGTAACTACACGTTCGATTGAACAATATAAAAGGATTGATGTTTTTCAGAAAGAAATAAAGCCAAAATATTTTGTAACGAGCAATGGTGGAAATATCTTCTCAAATGGAGAGCTGGATAAAGATTGGGAAAAAGTTATTATAAGTAAGTTTAATAAAGAATGCTTAATGCTTGAGGAAGTAATATCAGAATTTAATAAAATAAAATCTAATCTTAATATTGTTACGGTTAGAAAAGTCGATGAGTTATTTTTATATTGCATATTAGAAAGCGATATTCCTCAAGAAGCATTAAAAATGTTTTCTGCTTGGTTAGAAAAAAATAAATGGAGAACAATTTTAAATGGAAGGAAGCTCTACTTTGTTCCAATGCACATAAATAAGGGTGAGGCTGTTAAGTATATAGCAGATAAGAAAGGAATAAAAACCATAATTACTTCAGGGGATTCCATATTGGATTATGATATGGCAAGCATCTCTAATCTGTTTATTTCCCCTCAACATGGAAGCATTTATGAGTTGAATAACTATGATAATAATATGGTTAAGTTTACAAATAAATCTGGAATATTTGCAAGTCACGAAATATTGGAAACTGTTTTAAAAGAGGTAGTATAAAAAAATGCTAATTGTCACTCATAAAAGAGTGGCTTTTTTAATATAAGAGGGTTTTGAGGAAAATTGTTTTTTTGATAACTATTTATGCTGAAAAATCTCTTTAGATTAAGGATGTCTTCTAATAAACCAAGAGTGCAAGCAATTTTTAAAATTAAAAATTTATTACTCATTATAATAAATTATGTAAATATAATATTATAAGTAAAAACACTTAAGTTTTCTAATATTAAAAAAGGAATGATAAAATGTTGTCTCCAAGCCTTGAAGATTATCTAGAGGAGTTATACAGAGCATCAATAAAAAATAAAGAAATACGGATTAAGGATATAGCATATTGTTTACACGTTTCCATGCCTTCGGTAGTAAAAGGGCTAAAAAAACTCCATGCACAGGGCTATATAGACTATAGACCATATCAAAAAATTATAATCCTAAATAAAGGGAAGAAAAGAGGTAGGTTTTTAGTCGAAAGGAATAAAATACTTAGAGACTTCGTAGAAATAATAGGTTCTGAGTGTGACATTGAAGAAGAAGCAGAGGCTATGGAGCATTATCTAACCAAATCAACCATCGAAGCAATAGAAAAGTTAATCCGATTTTTCAAAAAAAACGATCATATCCTCAAAGATTTCAATAAATTTACTATAATTAGTTCACTATATGATGAAGAGAAGGAAAAATAGGTACCTGCTTCTTTGTCTTACTAAGTAATCGAGTGACAAGGGGACAGACACTTTGTCACCTCTGTCACCTCTTTCCTTTTTCATTAACTATCATGCCTTGCCTACTCAAGGCCCAAACCGCTATTAAATCCCACTACACTTGGATTTTAATAATTACCCAATAAGTATAAGTTCAGAAGTGATGTATATCTGAACAGCGAGGGTAATTATCAAAATCCTTAGTACCAATTTTTTTATATTATACCCATCCTAATAGAGTTGCAATAGTATTTACTGCAAATGTCACGAGTACTGCTATGGAAGTAGTTAATACAAAAGTGAAAACGGTCCATTTTATACTATTAGTTTCTTTTTTTATTGTAAGAAGTGTAGTACCACATGGGAAATGGAGTAGTGAGAATAGCATAACATTTAAACCAGTTACCCAAGTCCATCCGTTATTAACTAATAATTGTCTTAGTGAATCTATACTTTCAAACTCTAGCATGGCTCCTTTGGACAAATAACTCATAATTAAAATTGGCAATACTATTTCATTAGCAGGAAGCCCTAATATGAAAGCCATTAATATAAAGCCATCAAGTCCCATAAGCTTTGCAAATGGGTTTAAAAAACCAGCTACATGGTTTAAAATACTCACATCACCAATTGTTGTATTTGCAACTATCCAAGTTATTGCACCAGCAGGTGCAGCTATTAATATAGCTCTTCCTAATACAAAGAGTGTTCTATCAAAAATTGATCTGACTATAACCTTTCCAATTTGAGGCTTTCTATATGGAGGCAGCTCCAAGGTAAATGACGAAGGTATACCTTTTAAAACTGTTTTTGATAACAGCTTTGAAATTAGTAGAGTAAAATATATACCAATTAACACTATTAAAACAACAGCTAAAGAAGCAGCTAAAGAGCTATATTCCTTTGATATAAATACACCAATAAAAATCATTGCTATAGCAATAAGTGTTGGGAATCTTCCATTACAAGGCACAAAGTTATTAGTAATTATTGCTATTAATCTTTCTCTAGGAGAATCAATGATACGACATGCAATAATTCCTGCCGCATTACATCCAAAGCCCATACTCATAGTCAAAGCTTGTTTTCCATGAGTTCCAGATTTTCTAAACATATTATCAAGATTAAAGGCAACTCTAGGTAAATACCCTAAGTCTTCAAGCAAAGTGAATAAAGGAAAGAAAATTGCCATAGGTGGAAGCATAACCGATACAACCCAAGCTAATGTTCTATATATTCCTAAAACTAAGATACCATGTAACCATTCAGGCGAGTTTAAAAATACAAATAGACTACTGATTTTTTCTTCTAATCCAAAAAGAAGATTAGCTAAAAGAGCTGATGGATAATTTGCACCTTGAATGGTAATCCAAAAGATAAGACATAACATTAATAGCATAATAGGATATCCAGTTATTCTTGATGTTAATATATCATCAAGCTTTTTATCCCAATTAATTTTCCGAGTATCATTAATTTTAACGACATCGTTTGCTATTTGTTCAGCCTTTTCATAGATTTTACTAACTATCTTATCACCAAAGGATGCGTTTTGTTCTAATTTTTCACTGATTATTTTTTCAATATCATTTATAGATTTTTCTGTACAATTTTCCATCTATTCTATACCTCCCTCTCTTCATAGCTAGGAGAGTTTAATATTTCTTTAATTGATTTTAATATAGATTTGTCTCCATCTATTAATCTTAATGTAATCCATCTTGAATTAAGTGATTCATCTAACAAACCAGAGAGATTATCTTCTATTTCTTTTACTAGAGCTTCAATACTATCATCATATGTCATTTTATATGGGGTTGGCTTACTTATGCCCTCAACAATATTGTGAATAGTAAATAACAAATCATTTACTCCTTTTCCATCTCTAGCTACAGTAGGTATAACAGGTATACCCAAGCTTTTTTCAAGCTTTTTGATGTCAATATCTATTCCTTTTCTTTTAGCCTCATCCATAAGATTAAGACACAATACTACATTATCCGTTATTTCAGTAATTTGAAGAACAAGGTTTAAGTTTCTCTCCAGACATGTAGAATCTGTTATAACTATTGTAATATCTGGATTTCCAAAGCATATAAAATCTCTTGCAATCTCTTCTTCGACAGAGTTAGCCAATATTGAGTATGTTCCTGGTAAATCAACTAGCAAATAGTCTTTATCTTTATATTTGAAGGTTCCTTGTGCATTGCATACAGTTTTTCCTGGCCAGTTACCTGTATGTTGATTTAAACCAGTAAGATGATTAAAAAGTGTACTTTTACCTGTATTTGGATTTCCAGCCAAAGCAATAACTATTTGTTCATCGCTTTTCTTAGTAATATTAAATTTATTGTTAAGCAATGAAATTCCACTAGATTGACCTGTAAGACCCATATAATTCCTCCTTATTCTTCATGTAATAAGGTTACAATAACATTTTTAGACTCTTTTTTTCTTAAAGCAATAACTGCCCCTTTTATGTTATAAGCTATCGGATTACCAGAGGGACTTAGTCTTTCTGTTTTGACAATAGAGTTAGGGATTAGCCCTAAATCGAGTAGTCTTCTTCTCGAAATTCCAGTGTTTAGTAAGGTTTTAACTTTAGCAGTTTTTCCTACAGGAAGTTTGTTAAGAGTTAGTTCTTCTTTGTTTATTCTTTCAAAACAATTATCACACTTCAATTTTCATATCCTCCTTTATTCACATAAAATGTTAGCTTAGGCTAACAACTAAACAAATAATAAAAACTTATAAAATTATTAAGTTAGATTAGGCTAATATTTTTAAATTTTTTTTATTAATAAAATAATATGGTAACGAACATATATGTGTTACAAAAATATACAAAAAAGAAGGAGTCAAAATACTTTTGACGAAAATAAAATATATTAGTATATTATCGAAAGGGGCGGTAATAATTTATGAAAAATAACTTTACAAGCTTAATAACTGGAATCATAATAGGTGCGGTACTTTTCGGCTCCCTTTGTGTTTATGCAGATGGTGAAGCTATGATCAAGATTTATTATAATGTAAAGGATATAGTTATTAACAAGGTTTCAAAGATGCCCGAGGAGGAAAAACCTTTTATATATAATGGAAGAACCTATGTACCTCTCCGCTATATAGCAGAAAATCTTGGATATGAGGTTGATTGGGATTATGAAACTAGCTCTGTTTTAATAGGAGAAACTGAAAAAGAAAATTCAGTCTATCCTGGTGAAAAGCCAAATGGAATTGATTATATGAACTATCAAGAGGGACATACCTTTAATAGCTTTAGATATGGATATAATACTAGTATAATTAAAGACAATGTTGGGAATGAATTTGATTCATATATCTTAATGTACATTGATGACATTACAACTAATGACAGTGCATGGAATTATTTAGAATTTCCTTTGAATGAAGAATATGAGTATTTTAAAGGCGTGCTAGGATTAACAAATGAGTACAAAAATACTGAAGATGTAGTTATGGTTGAAATTCATATTGATGAAAAATTAGAAAAAAAATATACTTTTATGTCTGGGTCTATGCCTAAAGAAATTAGTATAGATGTTGAAGGAGCGAAAAAAATCATGTTCAAAATGTATACTAATGGTGGAAGCAATGCTCAAATAGGTTTATTTGATGCATATTTTACAAAATAATAATGATAAAGCTAGTTCGTGATTGTTTTTACGACATAAAAAACTGAGGATGATTAATCCTCAGTTTTTTAAGGTATAAACGTAATTAATAATGTTTTTTCTTCTCCTGATATTCTTCAACTATTCTTAAAGTTTCTCCAAATCTTTGGAAGTGAACTACCTCTCTCTCTCTTAAGAATCTTAAAGCATCTCTTACACCAGGATCATCACTAATATTTATTAAGCTTTCATAGGTAGCTCTAGCCTTTTGCTCAGCTGCCATATCTTCATATAGATTTGCTATTGGGTCTTCTTTTGATTGTATGAATGTAGCAGTCCATGGTACTCCAGCGGCACTTTCTGGGTAAAGTGCTTTACCATGACTTACATAGTGAGCTTCAAATGGAGTACCCTTAATTTTTGACAAAGGAGCATCCTTAACAAGCTTCCACACTATAGTGCCAATTATCTCCCAATGGGCTAATTCTTCAGTTCCTATATCAGTCAGTATTCCTTTAGCCTCATTTGTTGGCATTGTCATTCTTTGAGTTAAATATCTGATACCAGCAGATAATTCACCATCACCACCACCAAATTGCTCAAGTATCATTTGAGCAAGAGCTGGGTTACATGTACAAACCTTTACAGGATATTGTAATTTTTTTTCATAAATCCACATAAACTAACCTCCTTTAGTCGCATCCGTAATATTCTATTTCCCATGGCCATGGTTCTTCAATATATTTCCATGGATATTGACTCATTTCAGTATTTTTCAAAGGACCATA
>DAOUQG010000025.1 GCA_030625765.1 Thermohalobacteraceae bacterium
TAATGAATCCAGCTTTTGCAGTAATTATTCCATATTTTATGAGGCAAGTGATAGGTTTTTCAGCTCAGCAATATGGAATCATGCAATCTACGTTTACTGCTGGAATTTTGATTGGAAATATTATTCTAGCTACTTATCTTATGAAACGTAGTAGTAAAGCTTTAATAAAAGTAGGTCTATTTGGAATGCTTTTGATTAATATTGTTTTTGCAGTTACTTTACTACCTAATAATGTAAATTACTTTGGAGGACCAACATTAATATTTCTAATCATTATTAGCATTGAACTAATCATAATGGGTGGATTGAATGCTCTATTAAATACACCTATTCAGACTAATTTCCAAAAGCTTATTCCAAACAAGCTTCGTTCCAGAGTATTTTCTGTTATTATGGTTATGACCCAAGCAGGAGTACCTCTTGGAGCAGTGCTTTACGGAGTGTTATTAGATATGATACCAGCTCATTCGCTATATTTAGCTATTTCACTAATAGTAGTGGTATTGAGTGTTGCATTTACATTGGTAGCACCTGCTGGAGTTTATGAACCTGAAAAAGTTAATGTTGAAGTGTCGTAAATGAAAAATGGGAAGGAAATTAAATTTCCTTCCCAAATACTCTATATATCCTATATAGATTTCCACCTGCTTTTTCAACACATCTCCTAGATTTAAGGTTTTCTTCACCAATAGTAGAACCCTCTCCATAGGCAAACTTTTTCTTTCTAGCTTCTATCATAAGCTGATAGAAAATTGCACCATTTACAGCTTTGTCTCTAAACTTAGGAACAACGAATTGAACGAAAGCTCTTATACCATTAATTTTACGTTTGTACCATAAAAATTTCAAAACACCAAAAGGAAATAGACGACCATTCATTTTCTTAAGAACTTGATTATAATCTGGTAAAGCAACAACAAAACCTATAGGTTCATTACTAGGATTATTTGAGCGTGCGATATATAAAAAATCTTCATCCGCAAATGCTTTCAAGTTGTTAATTTCAGCTGTTATTTCTTCTAATGAAGGTGGAGTGAGGTCTTCCCAGCTATCAGGCATAGCTACATCCATTATCTTTTTCAAATCCTTTGCTTCTTCATCAAGGTTATTTAAGTCCATTTTATCGATTCTAAAGTTAAACTTTTCCATAGCGTAGTTTACAACCTTTTTAAATCTTTCTATTGGAAGCTTATTTGGATCAAAATGATAAGCATACAAATCCCTGTCTTTTGTAAAGCCATATCTCTCAAAATATTCAACGTAATACTGTGGATTATACGAATTCATTAAAACTGGCGGACCATCAAAGCCTTGAATTAATAATCCTTTATTATCATCACCATTAGTAGGCGATACAGGTCCAATAACTCTATCAATTTTACGATTTTCTAACCAATTCATAGCATTGTTAAATAAGAGTTCTGCTACTTCATACGATTCTATACATTCAAACAAACTTATATACCCTTCATTCTTATTTTTCTTAGTATTAAGCTTTTCGTTAATTCCTACTAGAATCCTTCCAACAGGTATATCATCTTTATACACCATAAAAAATGTGTGTTCACCAGACATAAATAATGGATTGTCTTTTCCCATTAGATTTTTAAGCATATCTCTTTTAAGAGGAGGAACCCAGTTTTCATCATTATTGTATATTTTCCATGACAAATTAATAAAATCCATTAACTCTTTCTTGGTACTTATTTCTCTAAGTACATATTTTATTTTAATATTTAGTTCCTGAGCCTTAAGCATTATTAGTTTCCACCTTTCCTTGATTATTAGAACTAATTTTTTGCTGCATTTCATCATAAACCTTTTTATTAATTGGGTAGAAATAGATACACAATATTCCTATTAAAAGAAGAATGCCAGGCACTGGTCCTAATAAAGTACGAATTGTTAATAGAACCTTTGGTGATTGGGTGATATCAGGAACATAACCCATCCAATCAAGCAATAATCCTGAAAATCCTATAGCTGCAGCTGTTCCTAGCTTTTGTACAAAGGTTAAAATTCCAAAATAGATACCTTCTTTTCTTTCGCCAGTCTGTAGCTGACCATAATCAATACTATCTGGAATAATCGAATGTGGGATTACATGAGCAGCAGATATTCCAATACCTATAAGAAATGCCATTAGTAAAGTTAACCACAATAATCCTTGAGGAATAAAAATGATTCCAATAATACAGATTCCTAAAAACCCCATGCCTAAAATATAAGCGTTTTTTTTCCCTATTTTTTTACTTACTATTACCCAAAAAGGTATTAACAAAGTAGCAACAATAAAAATCAGCCCGACAATTATTTCAAATTTATCATCCATCATTAACCAGTATTTAAAGAAATACATGAACATAGTTTGTAGTAGATTGATAGCTGTCCAAGTCATTAAGAACATCATTAGTACATATCGAAAAGGCTTGTTTTTCCAAATAGACAGTAGATCCTTTATGTATGAGGTATTTTGTGAGTTAGTATATTTTTTTTCTTTACAGCCCAGAAAAGGGAATATAGGAGCAATTCCAATACAAATGCCAAAAACAATACCCATAATTATAAACCCAGTACTTTTTACCTGAAAAGCATCCATAATTGTTTTAGGTAAAATTACAGCAACGAGTCCACCAAAAATTGAAAATAACATACGATAACCTATTAGAGACGTTCTTTCATTATAATCAAGTGTCATTTCACCTGTAAGTGTTTGATAGGGAACCATTACAGCAGTTATAGAAGTCATATGAAACATATAAGTTATAGTAGCATATAAAAATAATTGAAATTGACTAAGATTACCTGGAATAATCCATAACATGAAAAAAGTTATACCTAGTGGGAGAGTTCCAAATAATAAAAACGCTCTTCTTCGTCCCCATCTTGAATTAGTTCTATCAGAAATATTCCCAACCATAGGATCAGTTACTGCATCCCAAAGCTTGCCTAATAAAATAGCAGCACCTGCATATGCGGGTCTAAGACCAACAATATCAGTAAGAAAAAATAAATAAAAAAAGCCAATAATTGTATTAGAAAAAGTTCCTGAAATATCTCCCATTCCAAAAAATATCTTTTGATAGAGTTTTAATTTAGTTGCGTGTGTTGACATTATCACACCACCTTTTCAAAATATTATAAATATAGTAATAATTAATTATAAATAGATGAAAATAGAATAACTAGAAATATATGAATACCAACAATGTATTTAATTCTACAAAAAATAACTGTCTCCTTCAATTTTTGCTCTAGGTGTCTTAAGTTTTATTTCTTTATTAATATTCTATTAGAATGTTAATAGAGTTATTGTTCATTATTGAAGAAATATTAAGCTATTACTGAGGATTTTCGTATATATTCAAAAATATGGGAATAATTAAATTGGAAATATTATTGTTTTATTAATATAATTATAATAGGTACTGAAAAAAATATTATTTTTCGTATACTATGATGAGATTAAGGTGGTGAGAACTTGGCCAAAATTCTAAACCTTTTCACAAATAAGAAGAGTGAATTTGAACTAAGACTTAAAAGAATTAAGGATGGCGACAAAGAGGAAAGAGAGCTTATTATTTCAGAATATACTCCGTTTATTATTAAAACTATTACTAATGTTACAAATAGATATATTGAGACAGAAAATGATGATGAGTATAGTGTAGGATTATATGCTTTTAATGAAGCTATAGACAAGTATGAATTTAACAAAGGAAACTTTTTAAGCTTTGCAAAGCTAGTAATAAAAAATCGAGTAATAGATTATTTGAGAAAGGCAGCTTCTTCAAAAAAGACAGTATTATTTTCGGACGCTGGTGAATCAAGTGAAGAAGTTTTGGATCCAAGAGATAATGAGGATTTTACATATAATTATGATATGAGAGATCAAATTTTAGAACTACAATCAAGACTAAAGCAATTTGGTATTTATATAGATGAATTAGTTGAAAGGTCACCTAAGCATGTAGATACTAGACTAAATTCAATAAAAATAGCAAGATACATAATCCAAGATAAAGAATTAAAAACAGATTTTTATAGAAAACGTGCAATACCTGTAAATAAGCTTGCAGATAGAAAAGGTGTTAGTCAAAAGGTTTTAAAAAGAAATCGAAAGTTTATAATAGCTACAGCTGTTATATTTGACAGTAATATGGATTTATTAAAAAATTATATAAATGAAGTAGAAAGGAGGGATTAGATGATATATAAAGGCACTATAGTTAAAGAAGAGAGAACTCATTTAGTTGTGTTTACTAATAGTTGTGAATATATTAAATTGAAAAAGAAGGGTAAAACCCAACTAGGTAAAGAAATATTGTTTATACAAGACGATATAATCACAGGAATTAATAATCGTATTTATAGTTTTCATAAAATAGCTGCCGTATTAATATTTTTAATTATAACAACTGCTGTAATGGGAGGACTTAATCTAGGATATTTTGGATTGAATAGTGTATACGCAGTAGTGAGTTTAGATATTAACCCAAGCATTGAGTTTAAGATAAATGAAGATAGCATTGTAGAAGAAGTTAATGCAAAGAATCAAGACGGGAAAGAGATTATTGTTTCTGAAATGATAGGTATAAAAATTGAAGATGCAATTTGTATTGGAATAAATAATGCGATAGATAAGCGATATTTAACAGAAGATAATGATACAGTGTTGATATCTGAAGCAAAGCTTAAAAATGACAGTGATATAGAATTTCATCTTGAGAAAGAAGTTGTTAAAAAGATGGAAGAGAATCCCTCAGCATATGATATAAAGCTTGTTTATGTTAATTCAAATAAAAAAAGTTTAAAAGAAGCTGAAAAAAATAATATTTCAGTAGGTAAATATGAATTATACAAAATGGTATCTAATGATAATGAAAATGTTACTGTTGAAGAGATTAAAAACATGAATGTTACTCAAATATTAAATAAGAATAAAAACGTTATTAAGGTTAAAGAAATTAGAAAAGGCAATTTAAATAAAGATAATGTTAAAGAAAAAAATGAAAAGGATAATAATAACAAAGATATAGATGATTTTGATAAAGGAAATAAAGGTAATAAAGATGAAGACAAGTCAAAATCTCAAAATGGAAATAACAAAGATAATACTGCTCAAAACAATGACGACAAAACAAAAGTGGTAAATAGTAATAAAAATAATAATAAAAATAATAATAAAGATAACAATAAAGATAACAATAAATCAGAAGAACGATCAAATGGAAATAACTCAAAAAAAGGCATAGAAAACAATGAGAATCAACAGGATAAAAAAAAAGATGATAATATAAAAAACAATGGCAATGATAATAAGAATAATCAAAGTCAAAAAGAAAATGACAACAAAAAAAGAAATCAACAAGAGCAAGAACAAGAGCAAGAGCAAGAGCAAGAACAAGAGCAAGAACAAGAGCAAGAACAAGAGCAAGAACAAGAACAAGAACAAGAGCAAGAGCAAGAGCAAGAACAAGAACAAGAACAAGAACAAGAACAAGAGCAAGGTAATACTGATAAGAACAAGGAAAACAATAATAAGAACAAGGGAAACAATAATAAAAATGATAACAATAAAGAAGAAAGTGGAGAAAAAGGAAAAAGCAGTGAGAAAAAAGGAAATAATTAATGAAGCAGCAAGTATTATTACATTAATATTACATTTTTAAATTTTTGTTGAAGTTAATAAAGTTTTCTAATATACTATTATAGGTAAGAAAAATATTCCAAAAAGGAGGTCGTGTTAATGAATAACTTAGGTTTAAGATTTTTTGAAGTGATAGTAAGAATGTTAAATGTCAGTATTTGCAATTTTAGATTTACAGTTTTTGGTTTATTCAATATAAAGAACGCACGACCTGTGCTTGTAATATAGGAATATTTTTTGCAATTGATATTTCTAAGTATATTAAGCCATGGGAAGTGTGTATTCCTGTGGCTTTTTCATGTTTATTTGTTTTTGTCTTGTGTTATGTAAATGCAATGATTAAGCTATAAAAGCCATAGGTAGAGAAGTCTACTCTATGGCTTTTTATTTTCAAAAAAATATTTATAGGAGGAATTAAGATGACTGAGGTAGGCAAGAAAAAATTGAGAATGGAAATAAGAAAAAAGGAAGTGAAGGAGTATGGATAGCATTTATTATTTTAGAGTAGATGAAAGTAAGATTCAGGAATGTAAGGGAGGTATGTAATATGAAAAAATTGAAGAAGCTTTGGGATTTGATGGAAGGATTTAGAATGTTATATATTGGAGCTATCATAAGTATTGGATTAGCTACTTTTTTCTCACTTTTAACTCCCTTAGTAATAAGTACAACAATTGATTCAATTATAGGAGATAAACCTTTAAATATACCGAGGTGGGCAGTAAATATCATAGATTATTTCGGGGGAACTGATGAGTTATCTCAAAAACTGTGGATTTGTGCTTTTATGATAATAGGATTGACTTTTTTCAGAGGGATATTTTTATATGCTAAGGGCAAATGGTCAGCAGTTTCAGCTGAATCTATTGCTAAGAATATCAGAGAAAAAGTTTATGATCATTTGCAGCATTTATCCTATAATTATCATGTTAAAGCTGAAACTGGAGATTTAATTCAGAGGTGCACATCTGACGTAGATACTATTCGCAGATTTTTATCTGTGCAACTAGTTGAAATCGGAAGAGCAATCTTTATGATAGGGTTAGTAACACCAATTATTTTCTCTTTAAATGTAAAACTCGCTTTTGTAGCAATATCAATTATTCCAGTGATATTTTTATTTGCCTTAATTTTCTTCATTAAAATTAAATCTGCATTTAAGCTATCTGATGAAGCAGAGGGGCGAATGTCGACTACATTGCAGGAAAATTTAACAGGTATGAGAGTTGTAAGAGCTTTTGCTCGTCAGAAATATGAGATTGAAAAGTTTGATGAGAAGAGTAAGGAATATAGAGATTTGACATTTAGAGTTATATGGCTTCTTGCTTGGTACTGGTCTTTATCAGATCTTCTCTGTTTTATCCAAATTGGTGGAGTAATAGTGTTAGGCTCATATTGGGGTGCTAAAGGAACTATTACATTAGGAACATTAGTAGTATTTTTTACTTATGAGGGTATGATTTTATGGCCTGTAAGACAATTGGGTAGGATATTGACAGACTTAGGTAAAACTATAGTTTCAATAGATCGTATACAAGAAATACTTGATGTGCCAAGAGAAAAAAAGGAGAAACATGAGAGAAGACCAGAAATTAAAGGAAACATTAGCTTTAAAAAAGTATATTTTGAATATGATGCAGGAAGAACTGTATTAAATGATATTTCATTTGATATTAAGAGCGGTGAAACAATTGCCATTATGGGGCAAACCGGATCTGGAAAATCCTCATTAGTTCATCTACTAGCTAGATTATATGACTATCAAAAAGGATCAATTAAAATAGATGGAGTAGAGCTGAAAAATATTGAGAAAAAATGGATTCGTAAGAATGTAGGCATTGTTTTACAAGAACCTTTCTTGTTTTCCAAAAGTATAAAAGAAAACATAAGCTTAGCTAGAAAAGGCGCAAAGGATGCGGAAGTATTTGAAGCGGCTCGCGTAGCAGCTATCCATGACGCAGTATTAGATTTCGATAAAGGATATGAAACTACGGTTGGAGAACGAGGGGTAACACTTTCGGGAGGACAGAAGCAGAGAATTGCAATTGCAAGAACAATAATAAATGATAGTCCGATACTGATATTTGATGACTCGCTTAGTGCAGTAGATACCGAGACCGATGCTTCAATTAGAAAAGCATTAAATAATAGAAGAAATTCTGCAACAACAATTATAATTTCGCATAGAATTTCAACTTTATCTGAAGCTGATAGAATTCTTGTATTAGATGAAGGGAACTTGGTTCAGTCAGGAACACATGAAGAGTTGATAAATAAATCTGGATTATATAGTAGAGTTTGGAAAATACAAAACTCATTAGAAGAGGACATGAGTAAAATTGTATAGAGTCGAAGGAATGGTTCTACTTGACTCATAAAAGATGAATCTGTACTTTAGAAAGGGGTGTATATCTTGAGCACTATAAAAGAACAAGAATATAGTAAGAAGATTGATTTTAGAGTATGGAAAAAGCTTCTAAGCTACTTAAAGCCTTATCGTAAAATACTAATGCTTTTATGTGTAATAATGATAGGAGTATCAGGAGTAGATGTAGTTTTTCCATATATGAATAAATATGCTATCGATAATTTTATAACAACTGGTAATCTAGATGGGTTATGGAAATTTAGTTTAATATATGTAGGGTTAATAATTTTGCAGGCAGTAAATATACTAGTATTTATAGCTATAGCTGGAAAGCTTGAGACATCATTGCCATATGATATTCGAAAAATTGGATTTGAGCGTTTACAGCAGCTGTCTTTTTCATATTATGATAAGACACCAGTAGGGTGGATGATGGCTAGAATGACCTCTGACCTTAGGAGATTAGGCGAGATTATTTCATGGGGTATAGTTGATTTTGTTTGGGGTATAACAATGATGTTTGGGATAGCATGTGTTATGTTTACATTAAACTGGAAACTAGCGCTCATCACATTATCTGTAGTACCTTTACTTGCCTTGATCAGCCTATATTTCCAACAGAAAATTTTAAAAGCATATAGACAGGTTAGAAAAATCAATTCACGTATAACAGGATCTTTTAATGAAGGGATAAGTGGAGCTAAAACTACTAAGACCTTAGTTAGAGAGGAAGAAAATCTTAAGGAATTTGAAGGATTGACAGGGAAAATGAGGGCTTCTTCAATAAGAGCAGCAGTATTCTCAGCATTGTTTTTACCGATTGTTTTAACGCTTGGAAGTGTAGGAACAGGCTTAACGTTATGGTTTGGAGGTCAAAGAGTTTTATTAGAAACTATCAGCTATGGTACTTTAGTATTGTTTTTATCTTATACGACTCAATTTTTCGAGCCAGTAAGACAGCTGGCAAGGATATTGGCAGAATTGCAAGCAGCTCAAGCATCTGCTGAACGTGTAATATCTATGATTGAAACTGAGCCAGAGATTAAAGATAGTCAAGAAGTGACTGATAAATTTGGAACCATATATGCTCCTAAAAAGGAAAGCTGGCCTAACATACAGGGAAATATTTGCTTCCAAAACGTCTCGTTTGCATATAAGGATGGAGAAAAGGTTTTAGAAAACTTTAATATAAACGTTAAATCAGGAGAAACTATTGCATTGGTTGGTGAGACTGGTTCAGGAAAGAGTACTATCGTAAACTTAACCTGTCGTTTTTATGAGCCAACTGAAGGTAGTATATTAATAGACGGAGTAGACTATAAAGAAAGATCTTTAGAATGGTTGCATTCTAATTTAGGGTATGTTTTGCAGAGTCCTCATCTATTTAGTGGAACAATTAAAGATAATATTTCTTATGGTTATCTTGAGGCAACAGAAATGGATATTATAAGAGCTGCAAAGCTTGTAAATGCGCATAGTTTTATTATGAAGCTTGAAAATGGGTATGATACAGAGGTTGGTGAAGGCGGTGGTAAGCTTTCCACTGGAGAAAAACAGCTTATTTCCTTTGCTAGAGCAATAGTATCAAATCCAGCTATTTTCGTGCTTGATGAAGCTACATCATCAATTGATACTGAAACTGAACAATTAATTCAAGAAGCAATAACAAATATATTAGAAGGTAGAACTAGCTTTATAATAGCTCATAGACTTTCAACAATAGTTTCAGCAGATAGAATTTTGGTTATTAGAAGAGGTAAAGTTACTGAAGAAGGCACTCACGAACAATTACTGCAGAAAAAAGGCTACTATTACAGGCTTTATACGAATCAGTTTAAAAAAGAAAAACAGGAAAGTATACTAAATGCATAATCAGTCATAGGAGATAGTGAGTCAGCGGGAACGGTTCCTGTTGACTCATTTTCTTATTAATGGTATATTATTTCAAAAGGCTGGGAAAACAAGCAAGAAAATAAGATTGCAATCTAGAAAATAAGAGATATTATAAAAGATTTCCTAATAAAGAATGATATTGATAAAAATCACTTAATATAAAGAACCATAAGACACTTAGGGATATGCTCATAAAAAAAATGAAAAGCAAATCAAATTTATCAATTGGAAAAATTGCTTAGACATAGAAACTTTAGCACTTTTAAACTTACCATAAATTTCCGCTAAGGAAATTAAGCTTATTTGTCGAATATACATTAAGTGGTTTCACTCCCTTAGGGTATTGAGTTTGCCTACTTAATATGTTCGACAAATTGGAGTGAAACCATTTTTACTTTCAGATGAAATTCAGTAAAATCAATAATTAAGAAATATGAAATTTACTCGCTAATAAAAATGCAATCCCTAATTAGATATTTTTTATACTTCTTATATAGGCACAATACATAAATTATGTATATTTCATATTTAAAATCATATGATTTCAATATTATTTTCTGACAAAGTTTTTATTATTTCTTTTTCGGGATATTCATCTATTATTATTCCATGAATATCATCAATAAGTGCAAATTTATAAACCCCATCATAATCAAATTTATATTTTTCCATAACTAAATAAGTTTTTTTACTAGAATTAATTATAGCCTTTTTAGTGTTCCCATCCTCTATATCAAAGGTTGTTATACTATGCTCAAATATATCTATACCGCAGCTACCAACAAAGGCTTTATTGAATTTATAATTATTAATAAATTCAATTGCCGTTGAGCCTGTATATCCATCAAGATTTTTGTTGAAAACTCCTCCAGTTGAAACTATATTTATATTTTGATTTTTAGATAGTATCTTAACTATATCTAGCATATTAGTTATTACAGTTAGAGATTTATTACTATCTGCTAAAATATTGGCTAGAATTATATTGGTAGTTGAAATATCTAAAAAAATAGTTTCTTTATCGTTTATTAAATCAAAAGCCTTTTTGGCTATCTTTGTTTTTGAAGGGATATTTATATTTTTTCTTTCAAAAATAGTCATCTCCTTAGCGGCTTGCCTTACTTTCATAGCACCTCCATAGGTTCTTTTAAGTAGTCCTTTACTTTCTAAGCCTCTAAGGTCTTTTCTAATACAGTCTTCTGTAACACTAAATATTAAGCTTAGTTCTTTTACCTTGACTTTTCCATTTGAATTTAGAATATTCATTATCTCTTGTTGACGCTCATGGGCAAACAAAAATTTCACCTCCTTAACTGATTTTACTCAAATTATTCTTTGTCAGTATGAATCTATCTAGTGCATTTGAGATACCATCCTCATTATTTGAAAGAGTTATATAATTAGCTACTTTTTTAACTTCTTCATATGCATTTTCCATAGCAATGCCAAGACCAGCAGTTTTTATCATATCTATATCATTTCCTGAATCCCCTATACAGATTATATCATTAAGGTCTATATTAAGTATAGAAGATAATTTTTTAACTGCATGACCTTTAGTAACGGTATTTTTTGAAATTTCTAGAGAATACTTAGTAGTTTTACCAAGGGAGTAGTATTTAATAAAATCATCGGAGAAAAAACTATAATTATCAAATAAGTGCGGATTAAAATTCTCTTTCCTAAAATCCACATATTCATCTAAATCTATGCTATGAAAAATATTTTTTAAATCATCAACTATACTTAGGTCTTCATTTATAAAAGTGATTTTTGTAGGAAATATAGAATCATTTAAATTATCAAAATTTGTAACTTCCAATTTCATATTATTTAATTTAGCATCATAAATACTAAAATTATTTAAAATGTTAACATGAATTTTTCCATTTATTGTATCATGCATATTAAAAAGTAAATTCAAGTCCCTAGATTTTTCATATAAATATAAGACTTCATCTTTTTTCAAGCTTTCATTATGAAAAGTTTTTGTATTTTTTGTGTCTAAAATTATAGATCCACTAGATACAATGCAGTATTCATCTTCATTCATAAGATTCAGCTCTTCTAAATATCTTTCTATCCCTTGATAGGATCTACCAGTAACTAAAACAATTCTAACACCAAGGGACTTTGCTTTTTGGATAGATTTTTTTGTTTTCTTGGATATGATCCCTTTATTATTTATTAATGTACCATCCACGTCTAAACATAGTAGTTTATACAAAATATAGCCATCTCCCTTTATAGTTTATTAAATTATGCTCTTTTTAAGTATTCTTCAATAGTTGATACAACCAGATTATGATCTTCCTCTTGACTAAGTCCTGATACAGTTATGCTTCCAACTACTCCACTGTTTTCAATAATTAGAGGAAAAGATCCACCATAGGGGGCATATTCTTTTGAGCTAATCAAATATTTTTCCTCAATGCTCTTATTGAGGTCTTTTAGTTTAAGACCTATGTAAAATGAGCTACTATAAAATCTATTAACTACATTCATTTTTCTTCTAATCCAGTCATCATTATCAGGTGAAGTACCTTCAAAGGAAAAATGAAACAATTGATGATTATTCTTAGTAATATCTATAGTTATTCCCTTACTTAGTGTTTTGCCCTTTTCAATTAATAACATACCAAGCTTTAAAGCATCATTATTATTAAAGCTTTTAAATACTAAATCTTTTTCCTGCTTATCTAGTTCTGATAATTTTTTTTCAAAATCCATAGAATACCTCCAATTATTATTATTTATTAAATTGTTATTTTTTTTATTGAACTTCCTATAGAATTATTATACAATAATAACAAACAATAAACAATAATAAAAAACAATAATAAAAAACAATAATAAAAAACAATAATAAACAAAATGGAGGAGATGAAATGAAAAAAATTTTACTTACAGGCGGCTTAGGCTTTTTCTGCACTAGATTTTCAGCAAGATATAGTAATGAGTTTGAAATACTGTCAACAGATAAAGATGATTTAGATATTACTGACGAAGCAAAGGTAATGGAGGCTTTCAAAAAGTTCAAACCAGATTATGTAATACATGCTGCTGCTATAGCTGTGACGGATTTTTGCAATTATTATCCTGAAATTGCATATATGATAAATGTTGATGGAGCTATTAATGTAGCTAAGGCTTGTAAAGATGTAGGGGCGAAATTAGTTTTTATAAGCACAGAGCAGGTTTTTAATGGAAACAAGGAAATGGGACCGTATTCTGAAGAGGATAAGCCAGTTCCAAATACAGTTTATGGTAAAAATAAACTAGAAGCAGAAAAATTATTGAGTGAAATACTAGATGAACTTTGGATATTAAGATTTACATGGTTGTTTGGGATGCCAGAAAGAGGATTTAATATTAATGCAAACATTATGTGGGACACAATTAAATCTCTTCTTAGAGGAGAAAAAATATATGCTTCTCCATATGAATTTAGAGGAATGACCTATGCTACTCAAATGGTTGAAAACATGAAAAAGGTTTTTGATATTCCCTATGGTATTTATCATGTGGGAAGTAAAAATGAAAATAGTAGATATGATATAGTTAAAGGAATTTTAATTGAAATGAGACTAGAGTCAAGGATAGATGAGATTTTAGTTAAAGATGTAAGCAAATATAATGAAAACTCACCAAGAGATGTTAGATTAAATACTGAAAAGGCAAGAGAATATGGACTATTATTCACTACAACTGAGGAAGGAATAAAAGAGTGTATTAGAGATTATAAATTAGACCGATTACAAATATATTAGGTTAGTTATTACATTATCAGGAGGAATTCTAGTGAAAAGTATTAATTTTGCATTAATAGGTTTTGGTGGTATAGCAAAGACCCATGCTTTAGCTTCCTTCGATGCTAATCTGAGATTTGATTTACCATATTCTTTAAATTTAGTTAATGTAGTTACAAGAGGACCTAAAGAAATAAAGTTATTTAATGTAAAAAATAGTTTGAGTTTAGATGAGGTTTTGCAAGATGAGAGTATAGATTTTAATAGAGCTATTAGAATATGTCTTGATAAAGTAGATATATTTAAAACACAATTAAGAGCATTACTCAGAGCAAGTGCCTATGGCAATGTAAAAATAATGTTTCCTATGATTTCAAGTGTTGAAGAATTAAGAAAAGCAAAGGTAATATTGGAGGAAGTTAAAGCTGAACTCAAATATGAAAATATAGAGTTTGATAATGATATTGAAGTAGGTATGATGATTGAGATTCCATCGGCAGCTATTATTTCTGATATATTAGCAAAGGAAGTGGATTTTTTCAGCATAGGAACCAATGATTTGATTTAATATACTACAGCAGTGGATAGAATGAATCAAAAAATATCTAATCTATATAATCAATATAATCAATATAATCCAGCATTACTAAGACTTTTAAAGATAATTATTGATAATGCACATAAAGAAGGTATATGGGTAGGCATGTGTGGAGAAGTAGCTGGCGACCCTAATATGATACCAATTCTGATTGGCATGGGACTTAATGAATTTAGTATGAGTGCTTCGTGTATTCCAAAGGCTAGATATATAATCAATAGTATTAATAAAGAAGAGATGGAAAGATATATTGATACAATAACCAATTTATCTACTGCTGAAGAGATCAAAAAATTTATACAAGAAAAAATCACGAATAAGATTAATTAAAAAATGCCTTAATAATGTGGAAGTAAAAGTTACAATTCATAGTCTATATGAGTAGTTAAATATATGATATAACTATAGTATAGAAAAAATAATCAAATCCAAGTGGCATCATTTGTAAATAATAGGCCTATTATAAAAATGATTTATACTTAAATTTATTAGAAGTAAGACTTTCCAAATTAACGCTTTAAAACTTTTCCATTCAGTAATAGGATTAAATTGTTAAATTTCTTAATTACAACCATATCTCAGATTTAAACATTTATATGATTTTATTTTCTGTCAATTGAAAGCGTTTTACTAGCATTAGAGTTAATCATAATTGACTTATTGTAAAATGGTATTTTGATATGAGTATTGTTTAAATTTCTATTTTTAAAATATGAGGAGGATTAACTATGAGTGAATTAAAAGATATATTTAAAAATTCTAGACAACATTTAATGACTGGGGTTTCTTACATGATTCCTTTTGTTGTTGCAGGTGGTATACTTTTAGCATTATCAGTAGTTTTATATGGATAAGGTGCTGTTCCAGATGCTGAAACCCATAAATTTTTAAATGATTTATTTTTCATAGGTGTTAGAGGTTTTGAGCTTATGATACCAATACTAGCTGGATTTATTGCATTTTCAATAGCAGATAGACCAGGTATAGCACCAGCAGCAATAGCAGGTATGGTTGGTAATGTTATGGGAGCAGGATTTTTAGGAGCTTTAGCTGCTGGCTTAATTGGTGGTGTAGTTGTATATTACCTAAAGAAGATTAAGCTTCCAAAGGCTTTATTATCACTTAAAACAATTTTTATAATTCCAATAGTAGGGACTTTTATAACTGCTGGACTTATGCAATGGGTAATCGGAGTACCAATTACAGGTATGACTGAAGGACTTACAAATTGGTTAAATTCAATGAGCACAGGAAGTATTGTTATATTAGCGATTATAATGGGAGCCATGAATGCATTTGATATGGGTGGACCAGTTAATAAAGTAGCCTTTGCTTTTACAATCATGGCAGTATCAAATGGAAACTATGAAATAGCAGGTATTAATGGAGTAGGGACTGCTGTACCATCATTAGGAGTAGGAGTTGCTACTTTCATAGCATCTAAGAAATTTACAAATGAAGAAAAAGAAGCTGGGAAAGCTGGTTTCTTAATGGGACTAATAGGTATTACAGAAGGGGCTATTCCATTTGCAGCATCAGATCCATTGAGAGTTATACCTGCAAATATGGTTGGTGGTGCTGTAGGTTGTGCAGTTGCAGCTATACTTGGAGTAACTAATAAGGTTGCTTGGGGTGGTATAATAGTGCTTCCAGCAGTAACTAATGGTATAGGTTTAATAATAGCTTTAGCTACTGGTACAGCTGTAAGTGCAATATTAATAGCAAAACTTAAAAAACCGGTAGAAAATAGAGTAGAATCAGAAGAAAAATTGGCTAAAAATTTTGAATTGGATATAGAATTATAATAAAAAAATTAAATAAGTAGCAACTAAAGATTCAATTTGTTACTTAATTCTGTACATTATTATTAAGTGGAAAAGTTAAGATATAGGAGGTAAGATACATGACAAAGTATGATGTTATTATTAATAATGAAACAGGAATCCATGCAAGACCAGCTAAAGAAAAGGAAATCACACAGTTAAGAAAAAAAGATGTAAAAGGGAAAAAAGAGGAAAGGAATATGCATATTATAAATACTACTTTGAAATAGAACAATGTAGACGTTGTCCAAAGCATGATGAATGTGCAAAAAAACAAGTACGTAAGATTTTAGAAATAAGTATCAATACTCCAGAATTCTATGAAATATCAAAATGGCAAAAATCCGATGAATTCAAAGAAAAGTATAAAAACAGAGCATATCATGAAGCTAAAAATGGAGAAATGAAAAGATTTCACGGACTGTCCAGGGCAAGAGGGTACAGTCTGAAAAGCATGCGCATTCAAGCTAAATTTACTGCATTGGCAGTAAATCTAAAGAGGATAGCTAAGCTAGTATCCTCTTTAGATGATAAAAATCTGCAAGTAAATTTAATTTTTCGATTTAGAATGTTCAAATATGCTATTTACTAAAAAAATCAAGTAAAAAGGGGACTTTTTCAGTGGTCTCGGACGGTTTCTGTTGACTCATTTTCTTATTAATGGTATATTATTTCAAAAGGCTGGGAAAACAAGCAAGAAAATAAGATTGAAATTGAGAAAGAAAGAGAGTCAAATGAGTCAAGGGAACCATCCCCTTGACTCATTGCAATAGGAGATGAAACTAGTGGATTTAAAACACAAAGCTAAAACATTGCCTGAAAAACCTGGAGTGTATCTAATGAAGGATTTCATGAATAATATTATATATATAGGTAAATCTAGAAATTTAAAAAATAGAGTAACTAGTTACTTTGTAAATAGTAAAAATCATTCACCAAAAATCATTGAAATGGTTGGAAATGTTGATATATTTGAATATATATTAACTGATACTGAACTAGAAGCTTTATTGCTTGAATCAAAACTAATTAAAAAATATAAGCCAATGTATAATAGCTTATTGAAGAATACTAAAAGATATGTCTATCTAAAAATTACAATCACAGAGAAAATCCCTAGATTCGTAATTGTTTATGAGAAGTCTGATGAGAATGCGTTATACTTTGGACCATTCACAAGTATTGGCGTAGTTGAACAGGCGATAGACTTTTTTAAGGATAACTATCCTATTGCTCAGTGTAATAATCCAAACCATTCAAGTAAAAATGATGTATGTCTAAACTATCATTTAAAAAAATGCTTAGGAGTGTGTAAAGAGTTAATATCTCATTCGCAGTATATGAATTATATTAACGAAATAATAGCATTTTTACATGGAAAAAATAATATGCTTATTAACAAAACAGAAACAAAAATGAACTTAGCAGTTCAAAATCTTGATTTCAAAAATGCAGCTAGGTATAGAGATCAGTTATCAGCAGCTAAAAGTATATTGAAAAGACAAGAAGTTATATCTAATTCTTCCAAAGGGGAGAAAATACTAGCCGCGGAAATATTGGATGACAATAAGATTAAAATATTTTTAATAATGGGCAATACTTTAGTAGGGAAGGAAAATATTAAAAAAGAGAGCTTGAAAATTAATGAAGTTAAGAAAGTAATCAAAGAATTAATTATTGGTAATTTTTTTCAAAATGACTATAATAATTATAATAAAATTAGTAAAGAAGATATCGATGAAATATTAATTATAAGTTCATATTTGAACAATAAGCAAGATAACTTTTATTTTATCAACATGCATGATGATTGGCTTCATAAAAAAAATAATGACGATTCCGACAAGGTTTTATTAAAATTCATTGAAGCTATTTTCGATAAAAGAATGTAAATTAAGGAGTGAAGCTAAGTGTTTGGTATTTTTGATGCATTTAATAACTTAGGGGCTAGCATACTATCGATAATAGTAATAGTAGTTGGATTAATAATTGTTTTTAAGCTTGCAAAAGAAATTATTGGGTTTATAATTAAAGTTGGAGTTTTAATTTTAATTATATACATTTTATACAATTATACACCATTATACTATTATATACATGGGATATTAAGCAGCTTAGGTATTCTTTAGCTGTTTGGAACATCAAATCATTCATCTTAAATTATTAGACACCTACTTATAGAAATAAGTGTCCAATGATTTAAGATAAATATTTAATTTAAAATCATTTTTTAAGTAAATTTATTTCATTAATTATCTCGCTAAACTCCTTATCAAGAGATTCTTTTTCTTCATCCTTTGGATTTATTGATAATTTGCTTATAATTTCAGATAGCCTATTTTTAAGTATCAACAATCTACCCTTATTTTTTTCTTGATTGTTATTAGATAGTTTATCTTTACTATTCAAATATTCCATATAGTTTCCAGTAAACATTGTTAAGGTCTGATTTTCTAATATTAAAAGCTTGTTTGCAATTTTGTCTATAAAACTTCTATCGTGAGAAACAAATAATAGTGTGCCTTCATATTCATGTAAGACTTCTTCGAGAGATTCTATAGAATGTACATCTAAAAAATTGGTAGGCTCATCTAAGATTATTAAATTTACATCCTGAACAAAAATTTTAGCAAATGCTACTTTAACTTTTTCTCCACCACTAAGCACATTTATTTTTTTGGTTACGTCTTCTCTTCTGAATAACAATCTAGCTAAAAGAGTTCTTACAAAGGTTTCAGAGTGTATACTATTCTCCATAACGTTTTCAAGTATAGTGCTGCCTTCTTCTAGAATATCAAGCTCTTGACTGAAGTATGCAATTCTAGCTTTTTTAGCAAGTTTTATATTATCCATACCATCTAATATCATTCTTATAAGTGTAGTTTTTCCAGAACCATTATCGCCAATTAAAGCTACCTTTTCACCATTATATATTTGGAAATAAACCTTTTCGAATAATACTCTATCTCCATATGCTTTACTAATTTCATCACCACTAATAACAATCTTACTATTCAGCTCCCCAATCGCTGGAATGTCTATTTGAGCTTTCATAATATTTTTTGGTTTTTCTTTTTTTTCTAGCTTTTCAAGTCTTGTGTGTAATGCATTTGTTGCCTGATAAAGCTTAGCTTGCCTAGCTGAAGTACTTCTTTTATGCAATCTAGCTTCAGAAATTCCCATTCTTGTTGGAGTCTTTTTCATATTAGCAGACCTTTGATTACGGTCAACAATAGCATTTTCAATTTTTTTCTTTTCAATTATATATTGATTATACTCAAATTGTTTTCTTTCCTTTTCCATTTTCTTTTGATATTTATA
>DAOUQG010000210.1 GCA_030625765.1 Thermohalobacteraceae bacterium
TTTATTCAAAGATGTATTAAATGAAGTAAATGGAAAAGTAGGTATTATGATAGAATTAAAGACCAGGGGTAAGGCTGGACCTTTGGAAGAAAAGACATATGAAATGCTAAAAAACTATAAAGGAAGATATATAATCCAATCTTTCAATCCTTTTTCCGTGGCATGGTTTTATAAAAATGCACCAGAGATTATCAGAGGTCAGCTTTCAGGATACTTCAAAGATGATGATCTATCACTTGTATCTAGGGTATTGTTAAGAAACTATCTGTTGAATTTCTTGAGTAAACCTGATTTCATTAACTACGATATTAATTATCTACATAGATTGCCGATAAAATTAATAAGATGTAAAGGCAAATTTGTCTTTGGATGGACAGCTAGGAGTAAGACGGAGTTTTGTGATGCATTGAATAGATGTGAAAATGCTGTGTTTGAAGATTTTAATCCTTGTGAGTGAACCAGTGCTAGTTGAAAGAATTTATAAGTCAATAAAAGTAGAAAATATTGGCGTGGATATTAAATGAATTAAAAAACGAAAGTAAAGGATATATTAGTTCTTGCGTTGTTGGTTTATCTGGAATAAAAGAAGCAATAAACGTAGCCTTTCCAGAAACAGAATACCGTATAGTTCATCAAGCAAAAAACACATTAAAAAAACAAATTAACAACTATATATCAGGTACCATTAGAATTAGCTTACTAATGATAAAGTATTGGTAAAAGCTCTGTGTTTAGTAACATTTGAAGCAACTAAAAAATGGTGTATGCCAATAAAAGAAATTGGGGAAAATTATATGGAGAACTCTAAAGTATGTTTGAGGGACCTTAAAGATTAATTTAAAATCCTATAAAATAGGGTTTTATTGACATGTCTATATCATATAGTTAGATAAAAGATGGGGCTGTCTCATAAAATAGATCAATAAATCTGTTGTGAGACACCCTATTATAATGCATAAATGGAAAAAGGCAAGCCCGAATAAGCTCACCTTTGGTATAATTAAGCTACCACAACAAAGACACATCATAGAGAGCGTATCAAAATTATAAAAAATATTAAACTACTTTTGCCAATAAATATAGAAATTTCAATTCTAGAGAATGATTCAATTAGGCTATTTAGTGATTTGCGTGAGCAACTTGATTTTAGTAAATGATATGATCCCTATACTATTCTTGGCAGAAATCACTTCTCAACCGTAATTCTTTTTAAAGTTATTGTTTACGGTTATATGAATCAAGTCTATAGCTCTAGGAAAATAGAAAAAGCATGTAGACGAGATATCAATTTCATGTGGCTTCTAGAAGGACAGAAAGCTCCTGATCATAACACTATTAACCGTTTTCGAAAAAGACTTACTCACATCATTGAGGATTTGTTTTATCAGCTTGTTTCGTTACTTGAAGAGCTTAAAAGAAATAGAGTACAAACACATTTTTATTGATGGTACAAACCTTAAAGCTAATGTTAATAAATATAGTTTTGTATGGAAGAAAATATGGACTATCACGAAGAAAAGGAGACCTATCAATGTTATAATAAACGCACCTTAAAACCTATTGGTGTTACAAAAAGAACTACAAAATCAGGATGTAAGGCAGATTAAAATCTAAGAATGTGAGACGTGTGAGAACTGTGAACATAAACTTTTATTCACTAGATTTAAAGTATAATAGGCGAATTTATGTATCTGAAAAATTCATTAACTATCGACAAGAATCTATTGAGAATATAACAAGTGAAAATGGAAAAAAGTTAAGGATGAATTGCTCAATACAAGTAGAAGGTGCATTTGGTGTATAGAAACAAGATTATGAATTTAGGCGGTTTCTAAACAAAGGAAAAAGAATGTGAAAACAGAATTTATGCTGTTAAGCTTCGGATATAATATTAATAAACTTCACCAGAAAAACTACGAAAAAAGAAGGGGTAACACTCATACTTTAAAAATTGCATAATCTACTTTAAAGATATAGCAATATTAAGAGATTCTAAGAATCTAATAATGATGCAAAAAACAAGTGAGCTCCCATAGTTTTACTAGAAAACAGAAGGTGACTCACTATATTTTTAAGCTAGATCTTTGTTTTTTGGGTAAGTCCGTGAGACAGCCCCATCTAAAAACTTACTATAGAAAGCTATTTACAGGAATTATTTATACTCTCCCTTGTATTTAGAGTTATAGACATTTGTTAAATGTCTCAACCCCTTATTATTAAAGGGTTTTCTTCTTTTATTTATATAAATTTCCTCTCCGCTTGTGATAAAATATAAGTATACAATTCTAATATATAACACGAACGGAGGAAAATTTATGACAACTAAATTTCAACAACTTTCCTTAAGCAATATTTTTACAGATTGCCAGGATTCTTTTATCAATCAATCCCCTTCATTCTTTTCACTTCTTGAAGAACACATTGATATTTCTGAATTCATCCCTTCTGAATTTAATACTGCTTTCTATAAAAATCTAGGTAGGAATCGCACTTATCCTTTAACTGGTTTTCTTTCATCACTTATCTTACAAAAAATATTTTCTATTCCTACCGATTCTTTACTTATTATCTTTTTGAATCTTTGCAAAGAACTTCGTGATTTTTGCGGTTTCAATAAAGTTCCTGATGCCCCTTTGTTTACTAGATTCAAACAAGATTTTCTTCCTTTTTTGGAACTCATGTTCCAACGAATGGTTGATTATACTGAACCCATTTGCCAAGCCATTGACTCTTCCTTGGCTGATATTTTGACTTTTGATACTTCTGGTATTGAACTCTATGTCAAAGAAAATAATCCTAAAACCATTAATACTCTTATCAAAACTCTTAAATCTTATTATAAAAACAAACCTGATGTTGACCCTTATTCCATGGCTTATCATCTTATGCCTTCTGTTGCTGCTTCTTGTTCTGATGCTAAACAAATGTATATTAACGGGCACTTTTGTTATGCTGATAAATTTGGTATTCTTACCAACGGTCTCGGTATTGTTAGGCATATCGCATTTTTAGACCATGATTTAAAACTAAAACATCCTGAATTACCTGTTGAAAAACGTTCTGATTCACCCGATATTGATAAGTCTATTGGCGACTCCTCTTCTTTGAGACCAATCCTTTCTGATTTCTTTGAGCTTCATCCTCATTTCAAACCTGATACATTTCTTGGTGATTCTGCTTTTGATACCATTGAAACTTATTCTTTCCTTAAGGATGAATTCCATTTTTCTAGAGCAGTTATCCCTTATAATCCTAGAAATAAAAGTTCTTTAAAGAAGGTTGGCTATAATCAATACGGTTATCCTACTTGCCCTAATGACCCATCTTTAGCTATGAAATATCACGGACTCACTCGTGAAAAAGGTCGTGCTGACCGTTTTAAATGGATTTGCCCCAAAATTAGATACCGAAAAGGTCAATGGTTTTGTGACTGCCCCAATCCTTGTAGTACTGCCAAAAGAGGTAGAACAACCTATACTTACGAAAACATGGATTTCAGAATATTTCCAGGCATTCAACGGGATTCCAAAGCTTGGATATCTCTGTATAAGATTCGCACAATCATTGAACGTTCCATTAATCACTTCAAGACAAACATGTGTATCGCTGGTAGAAAAACCAGAAATCATTTGACAACAAAAGCTGATGTATTCATAGCAGGAATCGCTTCACAATTAACAGTTATTGTTGCCGACAGAATGCATTATCCACAATATATCAGAAGCTTAAAACCACTGATTGCCTGACAACTTATAAAATTTTCATATTTCAGAAGTAGGCTTATTAAAATACGCCTAAAATTGTTTTTGATTATTATTTACATAAACAATTCTGTAAACTAATCTATTTTTTCTCCTAATTTTTTAAATGTTATCCACATTTTATAGCACTGTCATTTAACAACTACCTAATTTAGAGTTATACTAATAATCCAGTGTATAACTATTCTAATACTTTAATAAAGTCTATTTGAAAATACTCAATAATTTCTAAAGCATCTAATATATATCTTAAAGCCTCTTAATATCTCACCATCAATATTTACAACTTCTGACTTTTAATATTTATCATCATCTAAGTTAACTGTTATTTTAGTACAATCTATTATATGAATAGTAGACCGGTTTACATACTTACCAAGTATGATATACTTAATGTAGCTGTTTTATAAATAACATATTGAGAATATCTCAATATTTGACTATTTTTTATAAATATGATACTATTGTATAGATAAGCAGGCTTATTATTAAATATAACTCATTATTTGCATAATTATACTTATAACATGACTATAAATATAACTATAATTTACTTGCATTTTACTAATATATTACTCATCATCTACATTTAATTTATACTACAAGTTATTAATAATACAATTAATTTAGAAAAAGGAGAATATAAATATGATAAAAATCAAAAAAATTATTTCGTTATTACTAATGTTGACATTTGTTTTTAGTTTAAATCTTGGGAAAATTGAAGTAGATGCAAAAGAACTAAATTCATCTTTTTATTATCCAATAACTCCTGATTCATCATCATGGAAAGATTTTAGTTCAGTACAATTAAAGGATATGTTGAATATTTCAAGAGCCGAAGCAGAACGCATGGACACAGAAACATTATTGGATGTTGTATTAGATTATCCATTCTTTGGTGATATATATGCATTTGAAAACCCAGTTAAAGCTCTTGATTTTCTATCAGATCAATTTACGGCATTAAAAGTTCTTCTACAAAGAAAAGATATCACAGAAAAATTAGTACAAAATTATAATACTTCAGTTTCAGAAATAGTGTCTCTCCGAAGTGATGTAACATTAAGTTTTGAGGAAAAATTTAAGCATAAGTATAGGGAAACATTATTAGCTTATCCTAATATTTATAATAAATTAAGTACTGAACATAAAGATATGATAACAATAAATTCAAATAAAATCTCTTCAACAATTGATACTAATTCTATATCATTAGAACACCCTTCAAAATTTAGTGATAATATATTAATGACAAGTCCTGGAGATATTATTAAAATAGGAAGT
>DAOUQG010000050.1 GCA_030625765.1 Thermohalobacteraceae bacterium
TAACTATTTAAATATACCAAATGGTTTTCCAACTGGTAAAAATACTTTGCCAAAATGTGTATTCAATACAGAAGCAGCTGAACCATAAAATGCAACCATTGATAAAACAAACTCTGAATATGCAGCTAGCTTATGTGCAAAGTGAGGAACAATATCAAATGAACTAAGTGATAATCCAATAAATAATAAATCAATCAAAACAAATATGATAAATAATAACTTGTGAGTTTACATTGCTCCTATTGTCATAAAAAGTGTGAAAATCAAATATCCTATAAATGCAAATCCTAGCTGCTTTGCATCTACTGAAGATGCCAATCTTTCTCCGAATACTCCTGATTGAATAAGCCAAGATGCTGCAACCGCAAACCAAAACAATGCGTATCCTCCAAAAGCTGTAGTTCCAAAAGTGTTATTACGCTTTGAATCGTTAATACAAGCGAATAATTGAGCAAAAGCTCCTAAAAATACAGCCCAAGGAATTACGAATGATACTCCATCTGTAAGACCTAGTTTTTGTGATGATGCAACAAGTGTTACTATAGCTAGACCAAATAAACCTAGTGCTGATGGGTCTGCATTAGTAATCTTAATATTCTGTGTTTGATTAGTGTTCATAATTGCCTCCTTATTATTATAAATATTATTGTAAATAATTGCACTAAGCCATAATAACACATTTTTTGTCAAAATAAAAGGATATTTTGATATTTTAAGTTGGTATTTAATGTAAAAATGAGATGAGACTATAAAAATTAAAGCAGCGTTACCAAGCTGGTCACGTTGCCTTAAACACTCTTTTTTCTCAAAATATATGAAAGCAAAATGAGTCGTTATAGATCTATAAGTATAGAGTTCTTTTTATAAACATCAATTTTACACATTTAAATCTCTTTTCTTATAAAATATAAATGTCATGCTTGAAAATACAGCTATAATTACAACTGATAAAACAATATAAATTGCTTCGAAGCCTTCTCCACTAATTAAAATTTTAGCGTCAAAATACTTAAATGGTGTAATATATTTAAATTTTTCAAGCTTATCACTTATATCTACAGCTATAGACAGCATATAAGTGAACAACAATATTCCTGTAGATATTGAGGTAGCAAGCTTTGGTTTTTTAGTTGTAGCAGCTATTCCTGTACCAATAAACATAAACATCAGCTGCAAAATAAACATTGCTCCCATTAGCATAATTATATCGCTATTTACGGACTCACCTTTATTATAAGCTCCAACTATAATAATTGATGAAATTAAAGTAGTAATATTGAATATTAAAACGTTTACAAATGCTGCTAGAATCTTAGATGTAATAATCTTATTTCTTGTAGCAGGTTTAGTATATAAAAATTCTACTGTTTTATCTCTCTCTTCTTTTGATATAATTGATGCTCCAAGCATAGCAGCATGGATTGTAGCCATTAATACAAAATACAAGAAAAATATTCCATAATAACCCATTACTTCTGTTATATTTAAAGTTCCAAATCCGAAAATACCTTTCATAGCATCTGGTAATGCTTCAAACATTTCTTCAACAGATTCTCCTGTTTTTACGAATGCTCCATATTTAGTCATACCCATTGCGATAAGTAAAACTATACAAACACACCATATAATAAGTGATTTTCTATGCGATTTTAATTCCTTCAAAAATACATTCATTAGACAGTTACCTCCTTTGCGGTAAACTATACTTATAAATAATCATAAATTTTCTTTTACTAAAAAGCATTAATATCTTTTTTAGAATATAATATATAGCTTGCTACAATAGCTATAATTACAAAGACTATACTAATTATCATAAATGGAACTTCATAGGCTTCATTTTCTAAAATATATGTTACATCAAAATATCTAAATGGCGAAATATATCTGATTTTTTCGTCTCCAATTGCTGAACCTAATGCATTTAATATATACATTCCAAAAACAATTCCTAATGAAACTGGAAGAACTGATTTAATTTTTCTAACTACTACTGAGATGATAAAGCCAAGTGAAAAAAATATAAGCTGAATAAAAAAAAGTGAAAGTGAAATCATAATCAGTAATTTCATACTATATTCATATGATTTAAAGGCGCTAATTCTAATTATAACAGCTACAAGATATAACACATTAGTAATAACAACACAGGTTAATGCTGCCAAAAGCTTAGATGTAATAATTTTCTTGCGCGTTACAGGTTTTACTAAAAGAAAGTCTGCTGTTTTCTCACGCACTTCCGCAGAGAGAATACCTACGCCTAAATTCATAGCTTGAATCGCCCCACATATTAGTATAAATGTGAATAGATATCCATAATATCCCAATAATGAAGTCATATCAAGAGTAGAAAGACCTAATGCTTTCTGCATTGCTTCTGGAAAATTATGCATCATTTCTTGAACTAATTCTGCATCCTTTGAAAAAGAAGTAAACAATGACATCATAAGTACTATCAACGCTATTATTGAACAAGTCCATATAATAGTTGATTTTCTATAAACCTTTAATTCATGTAGATACATATTCATAGTCAACTAATCCTCCTTTTTATAGTAATGCATGAAGATTTCTTCCAAAGAAGGCTCCTCAACCCAAAGATTAGCAATCTTAATTTCAGAAAGCTTTTCAACTATCAAATTAATATCTCCACTAAATATAAAGCTAATTATATTGTTTTTAGTTTCCAAATTATTAACTCCAGCTATATCGAAATAACCTTTATCTAAACCTGTTGTAGCTTCTACTTTAAATTTTTTATAATTGCTTTCCTGTAATGTCTTAATATCCTCAACCTTAATTATTCTTCCTTCTTTGATTATGGCAACTCTATTACAAAGCTTTTGTACTTCACCTAAAATATGTGATGAAAAGAGTACTGTAGCACCCTTCTTATTTTCTTCAAGAATTAAATCAAAGAATTTTTGCTGCATTAGTGGGTCTAATCCGCTTGTAGGCTCATCAAGAATAATAAGCTTTGGTTCATGTAATAGTCCTTGAACTATTCCAACCTTTTTCTTGTTTCCAAAAGAAAGATCATCTATTTTCTTAGTTAAGTCTAAATCCATAATTTCTGCTAACTCATTTATCCTTTTACTTGAATCCTTTTTATAGAAGCTAGCAGAATACTTAAGTAGATCGATTACTTTCATATTATCATAGTAAAATACTTCAGAAGGTAAATAACCAATATCTTGTCGAATCTCTGGGCCATATTCAATGCAGTCTTTGCCAAAAATCTTTGCATTTCCACTTGTAGGATAAATCAATGATAGCAATGTTCTTATAGTAGTTGATTTTCCTGCACCATTAGGACCTATAAACCCAAAAATTTCACCTTCTTCAACATTAAAGCTAACATCAATTATACCTCTTGCTTTGCCATAATACTTAGTTAAGTTATTAATCTCAATAATACTCACTCGAAAACCCCCTCACGTTATTAACTAATACCATTCTTAATTAAATCTAACAACTTGTCTACAAGTTCCATCATCTCGTCAAAATTATTACTATTATTTTTTTCCATGAAGTATTCTGCCAATGTTACATTCAGTGAAGAAATGATGTGTGAAACAAACTCAATATCAATTTCAGCTTTTACCTCCCCTCGATTAATTGCATTTTTTAAAAAAACTCCAAAAATTGCATCCGCACTTCCAAAGTTTTCTGACATTACTTCTTTATAAACAGGATGTTCTTTATCGTTCATAAACCGAATTGCTAATAAATATAGCTTTGGATTTTCCTGTGCAAACTTGATTCCTGTAAGGTACATTTCTCTGATTAATTTAAATACATCTATACCTTCTGGGTTCAACATAACAGGAGTCATATACTGTATTTTTTTTTCGAACACTGCATTAATAAGATACTTAAACATATCTATTTTATCGTCAAAATACTGATATATACTACCCTTAGAAATTTCAGCAACTTTCACTATTCTATTGATACTTGCACTATCATATGAATATTGAGAAAACTCTTCAAGCAAAGCATCGTATACTTTCTTTCTTTTTTCCTCAGATAGGTTATAAAACGTTTCTTTTGGCATAAACACTCTCCTTCTATTGACCACGTAGTCATGCGACCACTTGGTCATATAGTATCATAAATATTTGTCGTTGTCAATTAATGGTGACTTATCCATGTATAATTTTATGAAGTAATTATAAAAACCTCACATAAGTGCGTTTTTAGTTGTTAATCAATCTAGATATAATTCTATATGAGTTCATCATTTTTACTAATAATATTGCATAAAACATGAAAGTCCTCAGAAGAAAAATCTCTGCTGAAATCTTTTTTAAGTTTTCTAAAATATGAAAACTTAAGTAAAGAATATTCTTCTATATCTTTAATATATTGTTTACTAAATAAACTCTTATTTTTTGCTATAGCTTCAAATATCATGATAATGCAACATTCATGAATAACAGTTTTAAATTTGATTAAGTCGTGTGTTAAAAAGTTATCTAACTGATTCAATATTTCTTCTAAAAACCATAAGAGTTTATTAACTAACTTATTTAAAGGCCACTTATATACTGTTTGAGAAAAAATAGTCATATGACTATTTTTATAATCTTCTTTTACATCTTGTAGGTCATCAATCATCTGTAAAAACACACCATATCCAAATAGAAATTCAGCTTCTTTTTGTGAAAGTCTTCCCTTTACAAGATAACCATCTGCTAACACAGATGTTCCGCCCTTTTCAAATGTAATACCTATAATATCTCTTTCATAGGGTAAGCTTTTTTCTTTTTGTTGAAAAAGACTTTTTTCTTGAGCTGTATGAATTGATAATAGACTTTCAAAAACCTCTGGATAAGTTATTCTTGAGAATTCATTTTCTATCTTGTTTACAAGCTGTAAAATGCATTTCTCATTGTGATTTGATGCTTCATCTTCTACACCTTCTAACCACTTCCTAAATTTCCTATTAAAATCAATCTTATTGTTAGCTGAGATATTAGGATTGTCCAAATAATTATCACTGTAGGGATACAACATACTGTATGAAAAAATAGAGGAAGTTAATTTCACTTTCAAATTAAAAATAATTTGTAAGCTGTTCATAATCCATACATTTCTAATAGCCTGAAAGATATCGTAAACTTTCATTTGAGAATCAAATCTAGCTACTTCATATATAAACATTTCTGTAACATTTTGATAGCCCTTTTTTAAGAAAAAGTCTATATAACTGTTCTCATAACCAACAATTTTTTGTTCGAGGTCTCTTATTAATGCAAATATTCTTCCACTAAACTTGTTTTTCTCATTTCTATCTCTAGGTATTTTATGTAACTCCTTCTTTAATTCCTGCTTGAACTTTTTGAGATATCTTTCGTTATTAAACTTATTTTCAAGACTAACTTTCTTTTGAAATTTTGGAAAATCAGTTCTAGTTTCCCACCATAAAGATAGATATTTATTCTTAAATTGTTCAACCTGTTTTTTTACTACAATTGATTCAAAACTATCGTTATGCTTTTCTTGATTTAGAATTAAACTATCCATTACTTTCACCATCCGAAAAATAAATTATAACTCTTATTAATAATGTAGCAAGAACTCTTTCTCTTAAACAAAATTACTTGTGTTATAATGATTTTACATAATACCCCAAATTATGAATACTCATCCATTATACCACAAATAGTATTATTTTTATGGTAATGTTACAAAAATAATATAAACTTTATAAATAAAAAAATAAGGATAAATGCAAAGCACTTATCCTTTGAATCAAATCATTTTAGTATATCTTTTATCTCATCAAATGGAATCTCTAAAATAAGCGGACCGTATGTGTGTGGTGTATAAATATATTCTTGATAATATACAGCAATACTATTGTCTGTTAGGTAAAATCCTTGTTCTTCTTCAATACCCTTATATTCTTCATACAGTTTAAAATCTAGGTCCTTTATTTTTTCATTTAATATAGAATTTAAGATATTTTCGTAATCTACATCTTCTTTAAATAAATCCTTTAATTCTAGCACCTTACCAGTTTTCATATCAAACGTTAAAGCATCAATTAAGTTATCTGAAAGTGCTGCCCCCTCCTGATAAAACGACAAGAAAAACCTTATGCTTAGAATATCTTTAGTTCTTTTCATAATTTCATAATCAGCGTGCAAGGTTGCTTTAAAGTTTTCGTCATCTATTTCAGCAGGTTCTTCATTAACACCCAAGTGTTCAATTATAATATTATTGATCTTTTCTTCATTATCTTTATTTATCATGTTTTTAACTACAGGGTACTTGATGTTTTCTTCCATATTTTTACTCTTTGCTGTATAAACTTCTGTTATAATATCATAACCAACGTCTTCGTAAACTAATTCTTCAGATTCTCTATCATCTAAATAATTTTTTTCATACTTTAATCCGTTTCCATCCCAAGATATAGGCAAATATAAATAATCGTTTTCTGCATATATAACTACTATTTTTGTCATTAAATTGATATTATAAATCATTATGTCACGGGTTCCATTGAATTCAATAGGAATAATTGGTTCGATGTCATTTATCACAGCAAATGCTATTTTCTCTGAATTAGGAGCCCAAATAGGACCACCTGCATTTTCTACTGTATCATATACCTGTAAATCCTCTGATGATATTATTATTGTATTCTTTAAGCTTGACGTTCCTTCATTCACAGTAATATAACTATTGTCAAAAGACCAGCTAATACCATGTAGATTTCCATTTACTCCTTCTATCTTTTTTTCATTTTCCTCTCCAACCTTCCATACATATAACTGTTTCATGTAGTCCCCTATATCCTTTGTATAAGCAACTTTAGATTTATCATAAGACCATGTTATATCATCAATATTTTTATTTTCTTCTAAATCTGCCTGAATATCTTCCTTTGTATTTGTCTCTTCCGAACTATTTATTACATCTTTCTTTTCACAACCGACAATTAATATTGTAATACTTATCATGATGCACAAAAAAATAGTTAGTATTTTTTTTATCATTTTCTTCTCCTTTCTTCATAATTCATTTTAAATTTAATAACCGCTTCAAAAAGAAGCGGACTAAATCCTCATTAAAGCTTACTTTACATTTGTATATATTTCCATGGGACATGCTTTCAACTATTTTCTTGTTCTCATATAGTATTCTCTTTGTTTTTATAAATAAGATAGGAATTTCTTCATACTATATAATGTCATTATATAGTTATTCTGTGAAAAATAAAAAATACCTTTCAAGAACAACAAATTTTATTAAACAAACACACAGAATCGCTCTGTGCATTTCATTATCATAACATTAATTCTAAAACTAATTTCTTTTTGCATCTGTTGTTTTACTCATATTCATATCTATAATGCTTCCCTCATACATTTCCTTTGCTTTGATTTTTATATTTAATTTTTTTTCAAATCTTTTGATTGATGATGTTTCTTGTTTTGTAACTATGGAAATAGCAGTGCCACTTTTCCCTACCCTTCCCGTTCTACCAACTCTATGTATATACTCTTTTGAATTTCTAGGTAAATCCAAATTAATAATATGCGTAACATCCTGTATGTCTAAGCCTCTTGCAGCAATATCAGAAGCTATTAGAACATGGATTTTTTCCTTTCTAAATTCGCCTAAAGCTTTTTTGCGTTCTTCTTTTGAGGCGTTACCGTATATTCCTTGAGCTTTGATGTTATGATATTTAATCTTTTCTGTAATTATTTCGGTTTTATCATTATTATTTATAAACACAATAGCTTTTTTAGGTTTTATTGATGCTATCAATTTTCTTAAAATTTTAATCTTATCCCTTTGCTCTGCGATGAAATACATATGAGAAATATTAGGATTAACTATTTTTTCTTCAATCTTTATAACCTCTGCATCCTTCATTAATCCCTTTGCAATGTCAATAGTTTGGTCATCAATAGTTGCTGAAAAAACCATTAATTGTCTATCCTTCATCGTAGTTTTAATTACATCTTTTATTCCAGCAATATTATTTTCATCCAGTAATCTATCACCTTCATCAATTACAATGGTTTTAATAGTATGAGCTTTAATCTTTTTCTTTTTAATAAGCTCTAACACTCTTCCTGATGATCCTACAATTATATGAGGCTTTTCCTTTAGCTTTTCAATTTGTCTTTTTATATTTGCTTTTCCTATTATGGGAGTAGAAGTTATTTGTGCTTCAGAATTTTGAGACAGAAGCTTTATCTGTTTATCTATTTGTAAAACTAATTCATGAGTTGGAGCTAATATAATAGCTTGCATTTCTTTTTTAGAACTGTCTATTTTCTGAAATATTGGTAATAAATAGGCTAATGTTTTCCCGCTCCCTGTTATAGACTGCCCAATTATATCTTTGTTTTCTAATGCTAGAGGTATTGCTTTCGCTTGAATATCTGTGGGTACATTTATCCCTTGCTTTTTTAAACCTTCAATTAAATTTGAACTCAATTCTAATTTATCAAATAAATTTATCATAGTCATCTCCTTAACATTATTATATTTACTAACTACTTAAGCTTTTAGTATATGTTACTCTGTTTTGAATTAAACACATGATTTATACTATTAAAGTATCATACTCATCAAATGCTTTAAAGCCTGTAAATAATATTGATAAAATGGCGCTAAAGTATCTCGTAATTAAAATTGCAATCATTATAGCTATTTGATATTTTATTGCAGTTAATGGAATTGCACCTCCTAAAATCTGCCCAGTCATCATTCCTGGTAAAGCTACTAACCCTATAGTCTCTATAGATGCAATTGTAGGACTTACTGAAGCTAAGATAGCATTTTTAAAATAAGGTGTCAAAGCTTCTATTTTGTTACCACTTAAGCTTAAAGAATAAAAATACTTATTTTTATTTTGTTTTATTGCTTTATAAAAATTATTTATACATATTATATTACCACTTAAACTGTTTCCTAATAGCATGCCACCAATAGGAATCATATATTGAGCGTTAAATAAATTATCTAGCCTTGTAACAAAAGTATTAAAAAACAATAATATAATTGCGTTTGGAATTATAAAAGCTAAAATTAGTGGAGCTAAAAATTTCTTTATCTGAAAATCACAAGATTTAGCTGTTGAAAAGCTAGCTACTACTATCATGAAAACCAAGTAAGAAAAATTTACAATAGGATTATTAATATTAAAAATGTATTGAAGAAAGATACCAACCAAACTAAGTTGTATTACCATTCTTCCAATAGAATAAAACATCTTCTTGTTAATATTAATGCTCAATTTTCGATTTATTATAACAACAGGAACTATTAAGAAAACTAAACTGAGCATAGAAAAATAAGAAACCTCATTAGCATTCATACTTTACCACTCCTCAACTCTAACAACATCATTTTTACTCCAAATCTTATCATGAGAAATTATTAGTATAGTTTTTTCCTGTTTAGAAACATAATCAACTACTTTCTCCTTCATTTCCTTATCCAATCCAGAAGTAATTTCGTCTAAAAGCCATACCTTTCTATCCAAAAGTATACATATCATCAAACCCAACCTTTGTCTTTCACCGCCTGAAAGCTGGCTCACTTCCTTTTCAATAATATCTGCTGGAAGATTAAGATACTCACCAACATTCATGATCTTTTCTTTAGTAATTTTTATATGCTTATTATATTTATAAGAAAAAATTTCGTCGATTAAATCCCAAACCTTGATGTTTCTCAAGTCTACATCTTGACTTACATATGCGATATTTCTACGAAAGTACGCTAGATTGCTTTTTTCTAGCCTCTTACTATCAAATATTATTTCACCTCTATCAGCCTTCTGAAAGCCCAGCATCAACTTGAATAGTGTTGATTTACCTTTTCCAGAAGGAGCACTCAAAAGAACCTTTTCACCTTCTAGAACATTCATATTAAAATTCTCAAATACTATTTTATCATCGAAGCTTAGATTTATATCTTTAAACTGAATCAACATCATCCCTCTTTTCATTAACCTCATGTGTCAACTGAGTTGCTTTCTCTGTTATATCAATGAAAATTCTTTAATTTTATTAGTTATTTTTCAGATTTCAGTATGTTTCTTTCAAAAAATTCTCTAAACCCTTTTTTTGTTCCTTCTATTGAAATACTGTTCGAATCATTATCCATATAATACTTTCCTGATTCAATTTCTACTGAAATTGAATCTAGTGGAAAGCCAGCATTTCTCTTAATATGGGCTTTTGAAGTAATATAAAAATGTTTATATGATATATCCTCACCGTCATATTCAAAGATATTTTTTTCATCAATTATTAAGCATATTGCATTTTTATATTGTGCCTTTACTTTACCTCCCATTTTTTCAGCTAGATTAGTATAATATTCAATCATTTGTTCATCATTCAATGTTTTTCCATTAACCCTTCTTACATGTACCCCTGGTTGGTTCTCCTCACCCAACCCTTCAATATATAATCCCGAATCACATGAAAAAACTGGCATTTTAGTAGCATTATAATAAACTAGCGCTTTTATTTTAGCGTTCTCCAACGGATTGTTACCATTTTCCTCAATATTGTTAATATCTAGATCAATCTGATTTAATCCAATTATCTCTAAGTCTAGACCCTTCAATACTTCTCTCATATATTGCAGTTTAGCTGGATTAGCTGTTCCGTATAGTAATTTCATAATCATCACCTCAAAAACATCTTTTCATACTTCATGTATGTTTAACATCTTAAAATTAGGCTAAACTTTCTATTGCTTGGCTTCATCAAAAACTAACCAGTCTTCTTATTTTTAAAATATATACTACCTATTTATTCCTTTTAACATTATATCATATATTTTCCCTTGAAACTCGTATCCATATTTTTTCTAGATCAGTTTTACAAACATGTTCTAGCATGCTAAAACACAAAAAGTTATGAAAACAAAGCACATCTTAATTTGAATAATTATCAGATAAGAATAAGTGACTTACAACAAATTTATAATTTAAAGTAGGGAACACAACTCAAGATTTGTGTTCCCTGATGAAACTACTAAGTGACCAACACAAAATCACAGATTTTGGTTGTCTACTTATACTTATCATTACTCCCACTTGCATAAGTGGGAGTATTAGAATTGTAAGCTATCGGATAAACAGTTAGGATTTTTAAGACTTCTTGAAGTCAATTTGCTCTAAGCTCTTGTAGAATGAATTTTCCTGAAAATCTTTTCAAATCACTCACCCTTATCTAAATATTGCTCTTTCTTTTATCTCGTCTGGTAAAGTAATATTGTATTTTTCAGCTACTTCTTTATTAATAATAAGTTCTGTTTCCTTTAATGTCTCAAATGGAATGTTAGAAACATCTTCACCATTTAATATCCTTGCGATCATATTACCAGTTTGATATCCAACTTTATAGTTATTTATTCCTTCTGTTGCCAATGCACCTTGTTTAACAAAAGCATCTACAGCTCCAATTATTGGAACATTTTTTTCGTTTGATTTTTTTACAATTAAGGGGTATGCTGATGCTAAAGTATTATCTACATGTGTATATAATACATCTACATCTTTAAGCACTTCGTCTAGTGCTAATGCCATTTCATTGATATTGGTAATAGATGCTATTTCAAGCTCTAACCCTAATTTTTCAGCTTCTTCTTTAACAATATTTACTTGTACTTCAGAATTCATCTCACTTGAATTATATATTATACCTACTCTTTTAGCATTTGGAATAAGTGTTTGCAACAATTCTAACTGCTTTTTAATAGGCGTCATATCGCTAACACCAGTAATATTTTTTCCTATTAGTCCTGCACTTTTTGGATCAGTAACTGCCGAAAAAATTATAGGTATATCCTTTAAATTGTTAAAAGCTGCTTGTGCACTAGGAGTAGTAATTGCTACAACTAAATCCTTTTTATCAAAGGACTTTGCAATCAATTGTGTATTTTCCATATTTCCTTGTGCATTTTTGAACTCTATATTTATCTTTTCCCCTTCTTTAAACCCATTTTCTTCTAATGCATCTATAATACCTTGCCTTATTTCATCTAATGAAGGATGCTCTATTATCTGAGTCATACCAATTTGAATCAACTCATTTGAATTATTATTTTGCCCACAACCAGTTAAAATCAAAAACAATGGAATTATTATTAAACTAACTTTTTTAATTATTGTTATCATAATATACCTCCTGATTTTTCAAATATTTTTGAATCTCAAATGTTATTAAACCCGAATTTATATATTAACCTTCAAGTAAATGTCATAGACATAAAATACCTCCTTTCAAATTTTACAAATAAAAAACCCTCTACACACTTAATAGTGCATAGAGGGCGAATATATCGCGGTACCACCTCTTTTAAAAGGTCTATCAAAAATACCTTTATCTCTTTTCGAATACGTGATTTTTCATCAGATATTCTATATCTGTAACGGGAGAAACCGTGTCACCTACTTATTATTTCAGCTTCAACTCATGAGTCCATTCAGTTTATTTCATAATATCAAACTCTCACCACCGTTTGACTCTCTGTAAATATTCCATAAACCTACTACTCTCAATCACAGTTTTAAATATTTAATTTTGTATTATTCAAAGTATATATTCAAATTTATAAATTGTCAACACATTTTTAAAATTTTTTTACAGTGTCTGATTTGACAACGGGGACGGTTCTGATTGTCATATAGTTAATATAAAATTTATTAAGTCTGCTTTGACAAAAGTGTAGGTTGTGATTCTTATATGTATATTAAATATTATTGGAACAGGTAAGATGAGACTCATCTAGAAATTATGGTCTTTCTTAATATTCGTCTCTATTGTTTGATAAGTATTAATATAGGATATTATCTTCACACTGAAATATTAATCATATCTGAGATTTATGCTTTTCTTCCTACGTTTTTACTGATTTTGCCTCCTTACCTCTGTTTACTTAATCTACTTATTCCTTTATAATAGACCTATATCAATTGAATCAAATTCATTTAGCCACAACTAGAAAGTAGATGCCATAAATGGAATTTATTTTCTAGCTATATCAATAATAAGCATTGGAGATAATAAAAATTATAATTTTATAATGGAGGTGTAAAAAATGAACAATGAAAGTACTTATGTAGCTAAAATATCAGTTAAAATGGCAATATCTACAAGAACGGAAGAACAAATGCTGATTGATAGCTTCAAGAATGAAGGTGTGTTGACTACAGCCGTAGATATTGGAGGTAATCTTATATCTTCAATACCAAAAATAATAGAAAGAGCTTTAGTTGCCTCAAAAAGAAGTGGGATAATAACGGACTGTCATGTTCATGAAGGAGCCATAGCAGGTGCAGCAAGAGAAGCAATCGCACAAATAGCATCAAAAGCAAATGGCCTGAATGTTGGTGGTAAGATAGGTATAGCAAGAAGCGGAGAGCACGTAAGTGTATGTATCTTTATGAGCATAGGACTACTCCATCTAAATGATATAGTTATTGGCTTAGGTCATAGATCTATTCCAATTTTAGATTAACCATTTTTTTCTTTCATAATTTTTAATAATAATATATTGACATGTTATATTCTGTCGTATTATAATAGCAGATAATAAATCTTAGATTAGTCTTAGATTTAATTGTAGAATTGTAGGAATATTGTAGGTAAAACGTAGAATGGTAGTTTAGTAGCATACGTGATGTTAATAGCCTTTTTCGAAAGGTTTATTAGCTATGCTTAGACTCTCCAATCGAGAGTTTTTTGTATATAAAAGAATATTAGGAGGATGGTAGTATGGTAGATAAAAAAAGAATTTTTAGTTTAGTTTTAATCATTTCTTTAATTTCATTTTTAATGATTGGTTGCTTTGATTCAAGCAACTCATCTAATCAAAAGCAGGAAGATGAAGTACGTGAGCAAAAGCAGGATATTATCAAGATTGGAATAACGCAAATTATAGAACACCCTGCTTTAGATTCAGCAATATTAGGTTTTCTAGACGCGTTAGCTTCTAAAGGTTACAATGAAGATGAAAATCTTGACATAGATTTTCAAAATGCTCAAGGGGATATCCCTACTGCTCAAATGATAGCTAATAACTTCGTTTCTGATAAAAAGGATCTTATTCTTGCTATTGCAACACCTACAGCGCAAGCTGCATTCAATGCAACAAAGGAAATCCCAATACTAATTACTGCAGTAACAGATCCTGTTGAAGCTGGATTAGCAAAATCCTGGGAGCAGTCTGAAACTAACGTCACAGGTACAAGTGATGCTACACCAATTGAAAAGCAATTTGAGCTTATAAAAACTCTACTCCCAGATGCTAAAAAAATTGGGATATTGTATAATACTAGCGAACAAAATTCTGAAATACAAGTGAAAAAGGCAAAAGAAATAGCAGCAAATTTCAACTTTGAAATTGAAACAGCAGGAGTAACAAATATTAATGAGGTTTCACAATCCTTAGATTCTCTACTTGGAAATATAGATGTCTTATATACAC
>DAOUQG010000181.1 GCA_030625765.1 Thermohalobacteraceae bacterium
GTTAAATTCAAGGATATTTATATTTTTGTTGACGAATATTCAGCTAGTTCATCAGAACTCATGACTCTTGGATTAAAAAAATATTTAGACAATGTTACAGTGATTGGACGACCTACCTATGGAAAAGGAGTAGGACAAAGAGTTTTTGAAGATAAAGAAAACAAGGTTATTATTTATCTAGTAGGATTTTATTGGAATGTTAAAGAGGAGAATATTATTGGAAAACGAATAATGCCTGATGTTTATGTTGATTCTGATGATTTTGAAGCTTATTTCAATGAAATAAGATAAGAAATATTAAATAGCTTACATAGAAAAATAAGCATATCAAAGGGAAAGTTCTGCTGATATATTAGTTCAACTAATATTATCACTAAGAACTACCTTTGATTTTTTTGTTTGAACTTAGCAAGAAAAATGATATAATAGCATAGATATTATTTAGCATGTCTAAATTTTTCTATATCATAATTATGGAGGGAGTAAAATGCTTGAATCGCACTTTGGAGAAATTGCTGCATTAATTACAGCTTTATGTTGGACAGTTACAGCTATTTCATTTGAATTAGCTGGGAAGAAAATTGGGTCATTAGCTGTTAATTTTCTTAGATTAGCAATGGCTTTTATACTTATAGGTTTTTTCACACTGTTTACAAGAGGGATGTTTTTACCACTTGATGCTGCTCCTAATGCTTGGTTGTGGTTGAGTATCTCAGGCTTAGTTGGTTTTGTAATAGGAGATTTATTTTTATTTCAGGCTTTTGTGGAAATTGGATCAAGAATTTCTATGCTTGTAATGGCATCGGTTCCTCCAATTACTGCTTTATTAGGCTTTATTATAATGGGTGAGATACTCACTCTTAGAGATATTGCAGGGATGTTTATAACTGTATCTGGAATAGCACTAGTAATATTAGTTAAAAAATCTAACAAAAAAAATATATAGATTGCCCATCCGATAAAGGGCTTATCTCTTGCTTTTATAGGAGCGATAGGACAGTCTTTGGGACTTATATTAAGTAAATTAGGTATGGGAGAATACAATGCATTTGCTGCAACTCATATTCGTATCATGTTCGGAATAGTTGGGTTTTCTATAGTTTTTACGGTTATGAGAAAATGGGGGAATCTATACCTAGCATTGAAAAATACTGATGCAATGAAGAAGGTTTCAATTGGGGCATTTTTTGGACCATTTTTAGGTGTATCCTTTTCATTATTAGCTTTACAGTATACAACAGCAGGTGTTGCATCTACAATTACTGCTATAGGACCTGTTTTGATTATTTTACCGTCAGTATTAATTTTAAAGGAAAGAGTTACCCTAAAAGAGATAATTGGTGCAGGAATAACTGTAATAGGTGTTGCTATGTTATTTATATAAAAATTTCTTATTTTAACTAATTCTTTTATGACATGGTTGTCAAACCAATATTAGTATAAAATTAAATATTTTATAAGTTTATACTGTAATAATATGAAGCAAAATATACATGATGCATGAAAGTATTTATATAGACGAAAATATATTATTGAAAATCATCAAATCTTGTATTATAGTATATTAAGTAGCTACGTTTTTATCATTGATTTATAAGGACGATATTAGAATCTCATACAAGGAAGATGAATTATGATTGATAAAAGGTTTTTAACCGGAGAAAAAGTTGTTATAAATGTTGGAAAATTAAATATAGGTGGTGACAATCCTCCTGTGTTTATTGCTGGTCCATGTTCTGTGGAATCAAGAGATCAAATTATAGAAACAGCATTAGCCCTTAAAGAAATAGGTATAGATATTTTGAGAGGTGGAGCATTTAAGCCTAGAACAAGTCCGTATGCTTTTCAAGGACTTGGCGAAAAAGGATTGAAATATTTAAAAGAAGCAGGAGACTTAGCTGGAATACCTGTAGTAACTGAGCTTATGACAGAAAATGATATAGATGTAGTTCTTGAATATGCAGATATTGTTCAGATAGGTTCAAGAAATATGCATAACTATTCCTTACTCAAAGCAATTGGTGAAATAAAAAAACCTATATTACTAAAAAGGGGTATGAGTGCTACTATAAATGAGTGGATAATGGCAGCGGAGTATATTGCAGCCTACGGTAATAGAAACATTATCCTATGTGAAAGAGGAATAAGAACATTTGAAAGCTACACTAGGAATACACTAGATTTAGCAGCTGTTCCGATAGTAAAGAAGGAAACAGGATTACCTGTTATTGTTGATCCGAGTCATGGTACAGGGATAAGAGAATTGATTGACCCAATGTCAAGAGCTGCATTAGCTTGTGGGGCAGATGGATTGATGATAGAAGTTCATCTTAACCCTAATGAAGCTTTGTCTGATGGACATCAATCTATAACCTTAGAACAATATAGGGATATATATAAACTTAAACTATCATACAATAAAGAAGTAACTTCAAGACATTAATCTTGAAGTTATTTTCTTTTCTGTGTTTTATTTTTTAAAAATTCTGCTAACAATAAATCAACCATTCTTCCATAGCTACGAACTCCATCTTGTTGTCTGTTAATTTTAAGATAGGTGTCGTTAAGTTTATCAGAAGCTTTTTCAATAGGTCCTTCGTAATGAGACCAGTAGGCAGATATATTTTTTAAATCATTTTTTATACCATCTGAATAATTTTCATAAAGCATCCAATATCTGTGGGCATCATACTTATATAGAGCGTTCATTGAATATATTATTGCAAGTAGGTTTCCTGAATATTGGAAGTCTACATCTGGATGCATACTACATGTTAGATAAGCAATATAATTTGCTTCATCCTCTCTTGCAAAGCCATATTGATGTGCCATTTCATGACAGGTTGTTGATGGAATCATTGAATCAGGAATTGATATATTAACATTAGCCTCAGCTGTGAAAGGAGAATATATTCCAGAAATGCCCATGTATGACATTACTTCTGAAAATATGACTCCCTTTGGTTTTCCGTATCTTCCTCTTAATTCTGGATAGATAGCCGAAGCATTATTGTATCCTAGGTAAGACCTGTTAAAAATATCCTTATGTCCATTAGGTAAATACATAACTCCAGCATTATTTTCATTTACTTTGGTGCGAAGAGTATTTCCTTGTTCTATAAGATATTCACAAAGTTCTGCAAGTTCATCAGTTGATGCTTCTTTTATATCGATTCTAGCTATATCAGAAAAAGGAAGACGATAATAGTTAAGTCCCCAAATAAAATTGAAAATGAAATATACAATGATAACAGCAATAATAACTCTATATGATAACTTCAAGAGCTTTTTCACAATATTATTCTTAATTTTTAGTATCATTATTATATTTTTAATTAACCACCATGTACATATAATGACAATAATTATTAGACCTACTTCACCTATAGAAAATGGAACTATTCCTGTAATATTACTTAATATTTGAGAAATAAATTTATAAACTCCATTTGAATATATTTTTTCAGTGATGCTAGGTAGCTTAGAAGAAAAGTATACAAGAATAACACTTAATGGAAAGAGGAGTAAAATTATTTTCTTATTAAATTTGATTTGTCTTTCTAGAACTTTCATATATCGACCAACCTTTAGAATTAATTTCATTTATAAATTTAAATTTAGGAAAAATCATGAAAATTTTTGTAAACAACTACATCCATTTAAAATTGAAAGACTTGAGATAGATACAGAATGATAACATATACTTTGAAACAAAAGGATTATTCTTAATATAAAATCTCCATAAATAGTCTTTAGCTTCTTCTGCATAATCTATACCTATTCTTTTAGATTCAATTATTTCAAAGTTATTATTATTATTTTCTCTTTCTTCAATATATAATATATTACCACATAAATCTTGTTTATCTAGGGTCCTATCGATGGAAAGAGCTATACAAAGCTTTCCAGGACCACTAGTTAAGTTGCGAATTTGTTTCTTGCTTAAGTCTTTATATAGCTTGTTATATCTATTCATACTCATAGTATCTAAGCCCTCTAATGGCTCTACGGCACGGATAAGCACAGCTTGAGGTACTCCTTTTTCTCTAGTAACTACATTCATACAGTTATACATACCATATATAAAATAGACATATGCATGCCCAGATTCTCCATACATTGCTTCAACTCTCTTCGTTTTTCTACCTCTATATGAATGTGCTGCTTTGTCTGCTATTCCCTTGTATGCTTCAACCTCAACGATTTTTCCAGAGATTTTTTCTCCATTAAATTCATGTACCAATACTTTTCCTAAAAGTTTTTTTGCAACAGTTAGAGTTTCTCTATTGTAGAAACGGCGACTTAGTTTCAATGTAATTTCCTCCTTAACTATGTCAAATAACTTATTATTAATAGTATATTTCTACACAATTAAAATCATATAGTTAATTATACCATATATGTTATTATTACACATCCTTAATAATTTTGAATCCTTATTGACGTTATTGATGAAATTATTCATGAGAAAATAAAGAAAGAAAATAGGGACGGTACTTTTTTGCTCACAATGAAATTAACAATGAGGTAATGTTTAGAATTTTTTCAGGATAAAATGTTGTCAACAATCTCATCTCTGCCGCACATATTTGAAGAAATAAAGAAATGGGCGTCATGAAAAGCGAAGCAAGGGAACAATTCTCTTGCCTCGTTTGTTTGTTAGTGGGTGTAATGCTGAATGTATGTTTTTACATGTCGAAGTATTGTTAGAGGAATACAGAAAAAACATGAGCTAAGATATGATACAAAAAACTTGAAATAGATACTGTATAAGACATGACGAAGAAAGCTCATAATATTGAGAATATTAAAAAGATGTAATAGAATGTTAACAACTTATTAATGGTAATATAACCAAATAATGTATATAATCTAAATGAATAAACCAAAGGAGGAATAGAAATGAAAAAAAGAATAATAGCTTTAGTAGCAGTACTTACTTTAGCGGTTGGGGTAGTAGTAGTTACAAATGGTCCAATTGAGCAACCAATGGGACTAGAAACAGCAAATGGTCCAATTGAGCAACCAATGGGTCTAGACTCAGCAAAAGGTCCAATAGAACAACCAATGGGATTAGACATAGCAAACGGTCCTATCCAGAAACCAGTGTTTTAAGATATGGCAAAAGATCCAAGTGAAGAACCAATGGGCCGAATTGGGTAAAAGTTAGATTAAAAGGAGCGGGATATTCTCTCGCTCTTTTTTTCATTAAAAGAACAAGTTAGATTTCATATCTAGCTTTTGAGTACAAACTCATTGGGACAAGGGGTCACAGACCCTTTGTCCCATAATAAGTTTAAAGTTAGTTAAATGAGAGTTTAAGAAAATCTAAGTCTTTTTGTTACATTAAAATATTAGTTATGATATACTATTTGAATAGAAAAGCAAGTATCAATTTGAGAAGAAACGTAATTAGGTATATGTATCCCTGAATGTTATTGAAAAGTTTCTTCCTAACTATATATGTTTTATATCAAACTTAAACGTATAAAGTACAGTTTTATAATTGCATAATTTATTTTTTTTGATATTAATAGTATTGTTAATAAAAATTAAACTCTCAGCTAATTCTTTTGATTAACTATCAATATGTTTTTTGCTAGGCAAATATCGGAATTTAAAAGTAAAAGAAGGATTTCGATTAAATATACAGAATATTCTTAAGACAGTGAAAATTTAGCAGGTATCCCTAAAAAAACAAGGAATAATAATACTTTTGGGAAGTAGGGAATAATATGAATAATAAAGAAGTTTTAATTTGGCTAAATAGCATTAGAAGTATTAGTAATAAGTCCATTGACAATTTAGAGAAATATTATGGAGAGATTAGATTTTTATGGGAAGCTTCTAATAGTGAGATTATGAGCCTTGATTGTCTAAATGATAAAATGAAGTCTGATATAATAAAAAATAAAAATATAGAGTATTATAGTAAACAAAGGCAAAAAATTCACCAACTAGGTTTAGAAGTATTAACTGTTTATGATGAAAATTATCCTGAAGGATTAAGAACTATATATAATTGTCCAAAGGTCCTTTATTTGAAAGGTGAGATAAAAGAAGAAGATAAGTTATCCATTTCTATAGTTGGTTCAAGAAAAGCAACTGCTTATGGTAGATGGGCAGCAGAAAAATTTGCTGAGGAATTGGCTAAAATGGGAATAACC
>DAOUQG010000194.1 GCA_030625765.1 Thermohalobacteraceae bacterium
TCCTGTTGGACTTGTCTGTAAAAACAGAAAAGGCTTGCTTTAAGCATACGGGATTTATAGTCATGAGGCTATACCTTAGTAGCTGAATCCTGTGACGCTACCGCTTTAGGAAAAGTGAAAAGCTGTATTAAATAGTTTCTTATAATACTATTTATATAGTTTTAGAAACCAGGAATTACAATGACTTTTATTAATAAGATACCTTTGGCAATTAAATTTTTATTTGATAAAGAAGTACCTTTTAGAAAAAAGATATGGATTATATTAGGTTTAATATATTTAATCAGCCCAATAGATATAATTCCAGAGCCTGTGCTTCTACTTGGTATAATAGATGATATTACTTTGATGACACTTATTTTAAGCAAATTATCATCAGATTTAGATAAATACATAGTGGAAAAGGAAGAAAAAAAGAATGTTAAGGATATTAAAGGAAAAATAATAGAAAATGTAGAATATGATATAGAAGATGACGAAAAATAATGAGTAACAAATTATAAAGGATATTACAAATCTATATAAATAGATAAAATTCTTAAAAATATCAAAATTTTGTGACAAACGATGAAAAAAATGATAGAATATATATATATTTCCGAGAGAGGAAGATAATATGTCTGAAAATATAATGGAAAAACTTCAAGAACTTCAGATTTATTTGAGAAATGATATTCAAGAAATTCTTATTTGTAAGCATGAAGAAACTGAAGAGCTATTCTTAGTAAATACTATCTATGAAGCAAAGGTTTTAGAGGGAGTAGATCTAGAACAATTGCAAAAAGATATTATTGGAATAGAAAAAGTAGATAATACAGATGAGGGAATAAGGCTTCTTACCAAATATTCTTTTTATCCAAGCTTAAAAGATGCTATCAATGATGAAGAAAAAGAAATTCCACTGGAAAAGCAGATGTCCTATGCTAACTTCATTATAAATCGTCTTTTAAAGTTAAAACATCTACCTTTAGCATTGTTAGATCCATTATTTAATGAAAACCATCTAATTGTTGATAATAATGGTGATCTACAAATGTTAGGAAGTATAATAATCAATCCAGATTTTCAAAACCTAGCATTACAAGAAATCTTTAATAAGCTTGCAGATGTTTTACATATAATTTTTTCAGGTAAAGAAATAATTGATGGTGAGATTGATGAAAACATCCCTCCGGATATAAGGAAAATCATTACTAACTGTACGAATAATCATTACTTTAAATATGAAGATTTGGCTTCAGATTTTAAAGGTTCTTCTGTTTATAAATTAATGAATCCTGAAAGTGAAGAAGGCTATAGGGTTCATTTAATAAGAAAGAATTTAAAGACTAAAAAGAAATTTCATAATCTAAAAAAGAATAGTATAAAAATTGCCATACTTTTAATTGTTTTACTACCTTTATTTGTGTATGCAGGAAGTAAAATATTGGATTTAAAAAATAATAATACAGATGAATCATCATTTAATGGGAATAATGACATCGATAATAATAACGATAACGAAGGTGATTCTTCGAATGATGACAACATTGTCGATAATGGTGAAGACGATGAAGATGACAATGATGACATTATCGATGAAGACTTGACACAGTTTTATAATGATAAATTATTTGATTTGGGAAGTAATGACAATATTGGTGTTTTAGATGATTCGAAGTATTATAAAGGCTCACATTCTGTAAGAGTAAGTAATGATACAGATATGCCTCGAACCATATTAGTTGGTGTCATCGATTTAAATGAAGATGGTTTTAGCTTTTTAAAAAATCGAAAAAGCATTGATGTTTCAATGTGGCTTAATTCAGATAGAAATCTAGATGGCATAGTTACGTTGAAATTAATTGGTAGAAATAACAGGATATTAAGTCAAGCTAGTGATGAAGTATATGTACATGCTTCTATGTGGACTCTTCACAGCTTAGGAGTTAATACAACAAATGGTAATTATATCAAGATATATTTAACTTTAAAGGATGAAGGAAATGCTTGGATAGATTCGATTCAAGCAGAAATATTAAAGTAGGGAGTCAATTGACTACCCTATTTTTTTATTCGAAATTTACTAATTTTGACCAATGATTATTGCAGAAAATTATTCCTCCTAAGATGTAATATATACACAAAATAAAAGCATAAGCATATTATATAGAATATGATTTATTTCTAAACACGATAAATAAGGAGGAATTATATGACTGGTAGAATTAAAAGAATGTTTCCAGGAGGAAATACTTCGGAAGGGTTCGTGTCATATTATGACTATATAATCGAGAATGATGCAAACAGGATTTTTATTATAAAGGGAGGTCCAGGAACAGGAAAATCTTCAATGATGAAAAAAGTTGCAAAAGAAATCCTTGAAAGAGGTTATGATGTTGAATATCATCATTGTTCTTCAGATAATAACTCTATAGATGGAATTGTGATACCAAAGCTTCGGGTTGCAATGATTGATGGTACTGCACCTCATATTGTAGATCCCAAGCATCCTGGAGCGGTTGATGAAATAATTCACCTAGGAGATTATTGGAATGTAGAAAAAATAGAAGAGAACAAAGAGGGAGTGCTCAAAAGCATTGATAGAAATGGGAAGTTTTATAAGAGAGCATATAACTACTTAGCAGCAGCTAGATTAATTTATGAAGACATAATTTGGAAGGTAGAAGAATCTATGGAATTTGGTCAGGTTAATGTAGAAATCAACAACTTAATTTATGAAGTATTTGAGAAAATGTGGGTAAACCCAATACTAGGAAAGGATAGGCATCTTTTTGGAAGTGCATATACTCCAACAGGATGGCTAGAATACACAGATACTCTGTTAGATGGACTTGATAAAATATATTATATATCAGGTGAGATTGGAACAGGAAAATCAACATTACTTGAAAAGGTATATAATGAAGCAATAATAAGAGGATTAGATGTTGAAGTATACCATACTCCTTTAATTCCAGAAAAAATTGAAACAGTAATTATAAAGGATTCAAAAATAGGGCTTACTACAAGTGAAATGGCAAAGCAGTTTGAATATACTCAAGTAGACTTAAATAAATATATTAACAAAGAGGCATATGAGAAATATGAGAAAGACATTATTGAGGATAAGAGAGTTTTTGATAGTTTAATACAGGTTGCATTAAAAGACTTTGAAGGAGCCAAAAAAAATCATGATGGAATAGAAAAATACTATGTACCAAATATGGATTTTGAAGCTATAGAAAAGGTAAGGAAGGGAATAATCGAGAGAATTTTGAGTTATGCAGAATAATGAAATATAGTGATTTTGAGTTTAAGCCGGGAACAATGTTCTCGGCTTTATCTATCTAGGTAGTGAATTTAGGTTTTAGATGGTTTAATATATAATTATTAGTTCTATCAAAAGTAATCATTTATTTAACCATAGCATAGACCTTGATTTTTTTTTATGGAGTGATAGATTGTATTATGTAAAAATAAATAGATATAACTTGTATTTACGTGGTAGATAGAGCGTCGTTAGGCGTTTTTTTTTAACTATTATTAATGTAATTCTATATCATTCCCATATGTTATATTCTTTCCATATTTAATATATTGAGAAGATATCAAAATTAATATAATTATAAATGCCACATAAATAATACCCTTCTTTTGCATGTAACCATCCTTGCTCCTATTCTACTTTCACACTACACATAATTTTACTTATGCAATTTAACAAATATATCTCTTTTGAATAATTACATTTAATGTGTCAATGCAGCATTTAATGTTTGAGCATAAAGCTCACTCAAAATGACACCTTAATAGTAACAGGAATTTACATAATTATCAAGATAGAGTATTAAATCTTAAAAAGAAGTTTTTTGAATAAAAAACATTTATCTAGTACAGAGTCTTATTACTTTATGATTTTTTCCTACTTAAGAAATAATATCTTTTTTATGCTAAGGAGATAATCAAAAGTAGCTGTATAAGCGGTTTCAAGAAATCAATCAAAAAAAACATAGAAAATTTAGGAAAAACCCTTGATATTTCTCGTACATTGTATTAATATGATAGTATCAACATAATACTAAGATAAACTTAAATAGATTTAATTATTTAAATAATAACAATACGAATATAAAAATGTAAATTTAATTTAAAGGAAGGTGATAAAATGAACAAGGTTAGAAATCATTTAGGTCAAACAGAAAAAGAGTTTTTAGATTTATATAATATTAACAAATATTCAAGACCATCAGTTACGACAGATATGTTAATATTTACAGCAATGGATAAAGAAAAAAGAAGCTACAGAGAAGACAATCCTAAAGAGTTAAAACTTCTGCTAATAAAGAGAAAAGATCATCCAGAAATAGGCAAATGGGCGTTACCCGGAGGTTTTATAAAACTCGATGAGACGCTAAGAGTAGGCGCATTAAGAGAATTAAAAGGAGAAACGAATGTAGAGGATGTATATATAGAGCAACTTTATACTTGGGATGAGTATGATTCTAAAAGATTTCAAAGAGATAAAAGAGGAAGAATAATATCTTGCTCATATATGACATTAGTAGATAGCACTTCTTTGAAAGTAAAAGCTGGAGATGATGCAGAAGATGCAAGATGGTTTACAGTAGAAACAAAAGTGGTTAAAGAAGATGAAAAAGATACACCGAAAGGGTTTGTGTCAATAAAAACAATAGAACTTTTACTTACCAATGAAGATATAGTTTTAAAATCAAAATTACAATACACAAGGGGTCGTGAAGGTAAAAATGTAATATATGAGGTTAGAATTTTAGAAAGTGATGATATTGCATTTGATCATTCGAAAATAATCCGATACTCAATTGAAAGACTGAGAAACAAACTAGAATACACAGACATAGCATTTAATTTAATGCCAGAATACTTCTCTATTACAGACCTTAGAAAAGTATATGAAGTAATATTAGGTTATAAGATAAAAAGCAGAGCTAACTTTGAAAGAAAAGTAAAGCATATGCTAATTGAGACTGACAAAAAGCAGGTCGGTGTAGGTCATAACCCAGCAAAATTGTATAAGTTTAATCCTAGATGGGTTAAAAAAATATTTTAATAAAGGAGGAATTATCTTGAAAAAGATATCAGATAAAAAGGTTTTTTTAAACGAAAGTGTTGAGTCTATTAATGAAATACTGATAGACCTAGAAAGTAAACCTATTTTAAGACTAAACGATTTAGATACAAATAAAACTGCATTGGTAATTGTAGATATGGTTAATGGATTTGCTAAAGAAGGCTTATTATCTAGTGCAAGAGTAAATGAGTTAATAAACCCGATTGCTAAATTAACAAAAAGATGTAAAGAACTTGGGATTAAAATAGTAGCTTTTGCAGATAGCCATCCAAAGAATTCGCTAGAATTTGAATCTTATCCGTTGCATTGCATAAAAGGAACAATAGAGAGTGAAATAGTTGATGAATTAAAAGAAGTAGGTAGCTATACTTTGATTGAAAAGAATTCTACAAATGGATTTATAGAAGAGAAATATCAAGCCTGGCTTAAAGAAAATCCTGAAATAATAAATTTTATAGTAGTTGGAGATTGCACAGATATATGTGTTGAGCAATATGCTAATTCTCAAAAAGCGTACCTAAATATGAAAAACATAAATTCAAGAGTAATAGTTCCTATAGAGCAAGTG
>DAOUQG010000231.1 GCA_030625765.1 Thermohalobacteraceae bacterium
TGAATTGATTGCATCTTTTGTCTTTTCCATAGACTCATATCCATAAATAGCTGCATTACCTGAATTTTCTGCCTGCTCAACTGTCATTTTTGAGTTTTTTTCTATATTTTCAAGTCTTTCTCCGATAAGTTCTAACCTTTCATATATTTTATTAATAGCTTCTACCTGTTCAACTGAACCTTCTGCAATTTTTTGACTAGTCACTGCAATCTGCTCTGTAGATTTGTCTAACTCTTCTATTGTACCTGTTAAATAGCTTGTAGCTGAGGCTAAATCAACAGAAGTTTTTAGTGAGTACTTTGAAGCTTCTTTTGAATTGTTAAATAAACTAATCATAGTATTTATTATATATGATACAATCCCACCACAATTGTCCGTTTGTATTGGAAGGTCATAGCAATTTTTTTCGATTATTTCACTATATTTTTTTATTTGCTTGATCTTATTTTTCCAATGTAACGAACATATAAAATATGTAAATATCATGGTTGCAGCTATATTTATCAAAATTACTAAAATGGTATCCAGCTGGTTTAGAAATAGGATATTCATAATTATTTCAAATAAGAAATAAAAGAAAGTAATGACTACTATATTTAAAAATCTTTTCATATTCAATCCTCCAGATGTATAAAATTTATTATATTCCTAAAAGTTCTAATATCATTATATTATAATTGATAGGGTTTTAAAATATTTTCCAGGAAGAGATTATCAAAATTTTAAATATGTTACATTAATATTAATTTATTTTACACATTTCACCAATAGCAAATACATTACAATACCCTAAGATATATGAGAATAAAAAATATTAACTATATAGTATGAATAAACTCAATGCGCTTATATATTAGCATTCACCTCAAGATCGTTATTAGAATTTTTAAATCTATTAGCTTCTCCTGCTTTAAATATAGCTATTTTAGCCATTACAGGTCCTATCAATTCATAAACTACTGTTGCTGCTAATATTATAGTTCGTACATTCGTACCATGTGGAGCTGGTAAAACTGTTTCTGCAATTATTGCTAGTCCAATAGCTACACCTGCCTGTGGTATTAAAGTATATCCTAAATACTTCTGAACAGATTTTGGAGATTTCGCTATCTTCCCGCCAATATATGAGCCTAAAATCTTTCCTATCATTCTTACAAGTATATAACCTATTCCTATTAAACCTACGCCCTTTAATAGTGATATATCTAATTCAACTCCAGCTATTGTAAAAAAAGCTATGTAAATAGGTGGAGTAATATTTTCTACAACATGTAAGACTCTTAAATTCTTAACATTTGGTACTATATTAGATACTGTTGCACCAAGTATCATGCATAGTAGTATAGGAGAAGCATGAAATTCATGGGCTAAACCAAATCCTATAAATATTATCGAAATTGAAAATGTAAGCAATTTTTCTGTTTCCTTAATTTTATTAATAAGTACTCCTAATATTACACCTAGTCCTATTCCCATTAAAATAGATAATGAAATTTCTTCTAATGGCTTTAAAATCATATGAACCAACGACATATGAGCACTAGCATTAGAAAGTGTTGATGCTAGTGTCGCACAAATTCCAAAAATAATGATACCTAATGCATCATCTAATGCAACTAAAGGAAGTAATGTTTCTACTAAAGGGCCCTTTGCTCTATACTGTTTTACAATCATTAAAATAGGGCCTGGAGCTGTTGCAGTTGCTATTGCTCCTAAAATTATACTAACAGCTATTTCCTGCTTGAATACAAATATCATTGCTAGGTCAACTAAAATAACTGCTCCTAATGCTTGAAAAATAGTAATTATTATAACACTCTTACCACTTTTTCTAAGATTATCAAATTTAAACTCACTTCCAATTGTATAGGCAATAAACCCTAGTGCAATTTCTGATATTATTGTCATCCTTGAAACATGAATATGTGGAACTAGTTCCAAGATACTAGGACCTATAATAACACCCGCTATAAGGTAACCTGTAATATGGGGAAGTTTTAAATATGAAACAATTTTACCCATGATTAATCCCGAAATAATTATTATTCCAATGTAATATAAACTATGCATTGTCAAGACCCCTTTTAATCATAATCCATAAATTATTATAATATCTATAATTATCTGATTTCTACAAGTTTTGGAAAATTCCTTCTGCCATCACAACATTTAATATTGATAAATCAAAAGACTCAGTGTATTCTTAGTTATCACTGAGTCTTAATAACGATATTTGAGGTTATAAAATTTTATAATAACTTTTCTAATTTTTCTTCATCAAATCCAACTAATATTTCATCATCAATTAAGATTGTTGGCAACCCAATGCTTCCAGACTCTTTTACTGACTCAAATACAGGGTTTGTATCTCTTATTTTTAAGAATCTGGCTAATGCACCTAATTGTAAGCTAACATCAAAGTATGCAAATTTCACTTCTTTCTTCGAAAGATACTCTTTCACTTTTGGGCATCCACCTCACAAATGACTTCCATATACAATTATTTTTTTCATTGGTAATCCTCCTTATCCAGAATTGTTTTCTATATATTATCATTTTTTCATTAATAACTAAATATTTTTCTCACTAATATGTTTCGTAATTATAGATATATATTACTTTATATTAACCGACGTTCCTTGTCTATTCAAGGCACAAAAAGTTATAAAAGCACAATACATCTGAATTTGAATTATTATTCGAGTCGTGAATCATATACAGCACTTCTTACTTTAACTTAATCTTAGAGAAGTGCTGTATATCTGAACAGCGAGGATAATAATACAAATTCTTAGCACCACTTCTACAATATAATTTCTTTCATCTAAATATTACTCAGATATCCCCACTAATAAAGCATTTTCTATAGCTTTCAAAATAATTGTACTGCTTCCTGTAGCTCCAGAAATAGCGTCCACTTGTAGACTTTGGGAGTCAATCACCCTAGCTGTAATAGCTTCAGCTTTTTTACCCTTCCCATATTTGTGTTCAATAAAATTAATATCTGTTATTATGTTATTATTAACCGTTACTTGTACAATGGCTCCTACTGAATCATTTACATGGTATTCTCCAATGTATACTCCATCATCAATTATAGACAGATCAATATTATTTATTTCTATATTGCTTACTTCATTACTAAATCTTTGTAACATAATTTGCAATCCAATAAAAAAGACCGAAGATATACTTAATATTATAACTACCATGATAATTAAAGCCCTTTTAATTCTTTTACCTTTACTCATATTTCATCTCTCCCCCTTTAATAAGAAACGCTATTTCATTCTTAACAGAAAGCAATATATCATCTAATTTTTCTGTATTTCTTCCTTTTAAGAAGAATAATAGCTTTCCATGGATTGAATCTGTAATCAAATTTCCTAATAATTCAATATTCTCTTCTGATATATAACCTTCTTTAGCACATTCTGTTATTTTTTTCTTAAGGAGTAATCCTACTGAAGGTTTGAAGTCATTTTTTATAAGGCCTTCTGGTGGTTTTCCCAGTTCTTCTACAAAAATTAACTGAAACTTATCAGGGTTCTGAGCAAAATACCTAAAGTATGCTAATGCATATGTTATAATCTGTTCTCTACAATCTTCTGCATCGTTTTTAAAACTAACTAAATATTTATAGCAATCTTCAAGAAAATCAAAAACGCAATATATAAGCAGTGTATTTAGATCATTAAAATAGTTGTATATCGTTGCATATGAATAACCAGCCTTTTCACCAACTTTTCTAGCTGTAAGACCATTAATTCCTTCCTCATCAATAATTTCCTTTGCAGCATCTATAAAGTATGTCATCATTCTCTGTCTTTGTATTTCTTTCTTATCCATTTACTTCATCCATTTCGTTTATTTTATCTGTTTTTCTCTTTATTGCATGATTATCAATTTTTGAATAGCTCTCTTTTACCTTGAATATGTTTTTTAGTAGAAACCTCTCTACAAAATTCATTCTATCTAGATTTATTTCATGCCCTACATGTTCTTTTATAAATGCATTTTCAACAATAATATCTGGAAAATTCACTTTCATATATTCTTTTACTTTTTCGCCTTCGTCTTTACAGCAAAGAAACAAACCTATTTTTTTATCGCTTAGACAATGTTTATTATCTTCTACAAATTTTTTCACTTCACCTTGAAGGTTGCCCGCATAAATACCCCCTCCAATAAGTATGGTATCATAACCATCTAAATCTTCACATTTCCCATTTTTTATATTCACTAAATCTGTT
>DAOUQG010000187.1 GCA_030625765.1 Thermohalobacteraceae bacterium
CCTTCATGTTTTTTCCCCTTCCTTTGATGTAATTTTTTTATTTCTTTATGAGTGATTTGTTGAAATTTGTTACATATTATATTTTTTATGTGTTATGTGTATTTTTTTACACATTCATGTAAATTTTACTACTTGTTAATGGTAATGTAAATACGTAGGACTGATTTCCTATGTATAAATCAAAAAATAGGACTGAAGTCCTAGTTTTTGATGGGATTTTTTATAGTTTTTATAGGACTATAGTCCTAATTAAATATTACAGTTATTTTGTGTAGGTGTATTCGAAAATTTCATTCTCTCATAAAACAAAAAAGAAGCATATCTCAGCTTCTTTCTTTAATCTGTATTATATCTCTATAGGCAACGTTATTATAAACTCAGTTCCCCTATCTACTTCACTCTTTACATCTATAGTACCCTTAAATGATAATACAATATGTTTCACTATAGCTAATCCTAACCCAGTGCCTCCAACCTGCCTAGATCTAGCCTTATCAACTCTATAAAATCTCTCAAACAGTCTTGCTTTATGCTCTTTTTTAATTCCTATTCCTGTGTCTTTTATTTTTATAACTAGATTATTTCCAAAGTGATACCCTTTAACTGTAATTTTACCTTTATTAGGCGTATACTTTATTGCGTTATCAATAAGGTTTATAATCATTTGTTTAAACCAACCGCTGCTTCCATATAAAGATGGAAGATTATTATTTACCTTATCTATAATTTCTATATCTTTTTGTCTAGCTAGCTCACCTAAAAACTGTATTGTCTGCTCGATTGATTTATTAATATTTATTTTTTCTTTATTAGCTACATTATTTCTATTTTCTATTTCTGATAATAGTAATAAATCCTGTATCAAAGATGTTAGCCTATTAGCCTCAATATCTATAATGTCTAAGAACTTGTCTCTAATCTGCTTGTTATCAACGGCTCCTCCCTTTAACGTTTCAATAAAGCCTTTAATAGATGTTAAAGGAGTTTTTAACTCATGGGATACATTGGCAACAAAGTCCTTTCTCATTCTTTCAAGCTTTCTAATCTCTGTGATGTCTTGAATAATAATTAGAACTCCAATAGTTCTAATAGGGTCTCTTGTCAATCTAATAGGGCTAGAATAAATATTTAAAATCCTATGCTCGGGCTCATATATCTCAACTTCTTCTTTAGAAGAAGTACTAGTACTTATTAGTTTATGTATTATATCATCTAATATATTATTTCTTACACACTCTAAAATATATCTACCTTGAATATCCTCTTCTTTTATTCCAAATATGTCCTCAGCCGTCAGGTTAATAAACATAACTTTTTTAGAGTGATCAAGTGCAATTACTCCATTAATCATACTAGTTAATATTGCTTTCATCGTTGTATTACTCTCCTGCAATTCATCTATCGTGTCATGAAGCTTTGTACTCATAATATTAAAGTTTTCTGCAAGTATTCCAAGCTCATCATCAGTTCTATAGTAAACCTTTTCACCGAAATTCCCTTGTGCTATCTTTTTAGTAGCATTTGTAAGCTGTCTTATAGGATAAGTAACAGTTTTAACATATCTATATCCTAATAGAACTGCAATAAACAATCCAGCTAAAATCGATATAAAAATGTATTTTACTATTGAACGATTAATGTTGCTTAGTTCTTCAATTGATACCGAAAGTCTTATTACAGCTAACTTATTATTTTCTTTTTCAAACGGAACAGCAACATAAATCATATCCTGATCTAATGAATAGCTATATCTCCGACTAATTCCGATATTTCCCCTTAATGAATCAACTATCTCAGGTCTATTCTTATGATTTTCTAATTCGGTTATATCTGCGTGTGAATCACCTGTAACCCATCCCTCTAAATCTATAAATGTTACTCTTGCATCAATTCTATTAGAAAATGTTAAACTAAAATCATTTAAATCTAGATAGTCTAAATCATCTTGCTGTATAAGAAACTCTTTAATAAGCATTGAGTTTGAAATTAGTTTATCTTCTATTTCATTTAGATAATGTACTTTAAAAATACTTAGTGCTATAATACCTGTTGTAAAAACTCCTATCAATAATATAGTAATAAATGCAAATAGTATCTTTCTCTGCATAGTGCTCTCCTTTATTTCATTTTATAGCCTACACCTCGTATTGTCTCTATATACTTTGGAATCTTATCATTCTCTTCTATTTTCCTTCTTAAATGCCTAATATGAACATCAACTGTTCTTGTCTCACCAAAATAATCATATCCCCAGACTTCATCCAAAAGCATGTTTCTTGATAAAACCTTTCCTCTGTTCTCAGCCAAAATTCTCAATAATTCAAATTCCTTTAGAGTTAAATCGATTTTCTGGTTATTTTTAGTTACTTCATGCTTTTCTATATCTATTACTAAATCTTCAATTTGAATACCATTTACTATTTCACTCTTATCATCTATGCTTCTTCTTAAAACTGCCTTTATTCTAGCCATAAGCTCTCTTACTCCAAATGGCTTTGTGATATAATCATCAGCGCCTATCTCAAGTCCTAAAACTTTGTCAGTTTCATCGCCTTTCGCTGTTAGAATAATAATCGGAAGATTTTCTGTTTTAGGATTTTTTTTAAGTCTTTTACATGTTTCTAATCCGTCAATTCCAGGAAGCATTAAATCAAGTATTAATATATCCACATCTGTTTCCTGTGCTAACTCAATAGCTTTAAACCCATCATATGCTTCAATAACACTATATCCATTAGCTTCTAGATTAAACTTAATTAACTCGACAATATGTTCTTCATCATCAACTACTAATACTTTTCCATAGCTCATAAATTACACCTCCAAAAATTATATCAAATGAATGATAGCAGCCAATCTACCCGTTTCCCCGTTTTCTTTTCTATATGAGTAAAACTTATCATTGTTGCAACTTGTACATAATCGGCTAACTGTAATATTTTTGTCCAATATACCTTTACATTTTAATATTAACATATTTGCAGCCCATAAATCTAGGAACCATTTCCCCTTATCATTAGAAATCAGTAATTTTTCAAGATTTGTAAAATTATTGTTAAATTTTTCATATACAATTTCATCTACTTCATAACAACAAGGTCCTATTGAAGGTCCAATACCAACTAGTATGTTATCAGTATTGCAATCATATGTTTCTATCATTTTATCTATCATTTTTCCTGCTATTTTGCCTACTGTCCCTCTCCAGCCTGCATGAGCTAACCCAATAACTTTTTTCTTGTAGTCTAGAAAAAATATAGGAACACAATCTGCATAAAATGTACATAATGTTAAATCCCTCTTATTTGTCAAAAGGCCATCTACACCCTCCTCAGGATGTAGAGATAAAATCTCTTCACAAACATCCTCATCGTCCACAATTTTTATATTAGTACCGTGTACTTGATTCGAGAAAACTAAGCTATCAATAGAAACATCCAAAACATTACATACTATTTTAAAGTTTTCTTTAACATTCTCAATTTTATCCTCTCTATTAATTCCTAAATTTAAACTAGCAAATGGAAATTCACTAACTCCTTTAACTCGCGTAGTAAACATATGCTTTACTAGATTGGTTCTGTCAAAGGATGGAATAGTGTAATATAGAACTCCATTTTTCTCTCTTAATGTAAAACCACTTGATTTATTCATATATATTCAACTCCTCAAATCTTATTTTAAAAAAAAGGGACTAGGGGACAGGTACCTAGTCCCAGAACTACATGGAACAAGTTACCAGTCCCCTAGTCCCTTTCCCTAGTCCCTTCTTCTTGTCCCTTATTTAAAAAAGAGGACTCCTTTCAGAGTCCCTTTATTACAATAATATTATTTTTCATTAAGAAGCTTCTTTAGCTCATCCATAAAAGTATTAATGTCTTTAAACTGCCTATAGACTGATGCAAATCTAACGTATGCTACCTCATCAATACTTTTTAACTTGCTCATAACCCTTTCCCCAATAAATTTTGTTGTTATTTCCTTTTCCATGGAATTGTACAAATCCTTTTCTATTTCATCAACAAGTCGTTCAATTTCTACCATAGAAACTGGTCTTTTTTCGCAAGCTCTAATAATTCCACTCAACAATTTATTTCGGTTATATGATTGCCTATTTCCATCCTTTTTAACTAGTACTAATGGAATTTCTTCGATTTTCTCATATGTAGTGTATCGTTTGTTACACTTTACACATTCTCTTCGTCTTCTTATAGTTTGTCCTTCATCAGTAGGTCTAGAATCGATTACCTTAGTTTCAAAGTAATCGCAATAGGGACATTTCATCCAATTCCCCCTTTATGATGTATTTTGACAATTAAATTATAATATATTTCCTTGGAAAAGTCTAATACATATACTATAGAATTTATAAATATAGATAGATCTGAAATTATTATGTCTCACTTTAATAAACTTTCTCTACTCGATTATCCCTATTAATCTCCCACTCAGGATTTAACTCTACTAATACTACATGTACACCAATTTTTACTATGTTTTCCCATCTAATTATGAAGTCTTCATTCTTCCCAAATAGACCTAGTATTTTACCTGGACCAGGAATAATAATTGCCTCAATTCTTCCATCTTGTAGGTTTACTTCAATATCAGAAATAAGTCCAAGTCTAGTTCCATCCTTAACGTTTACAATTTCCTTTTCTCTTAAATCTGAAGCTTTAACCATTATCTCACCTTCTTATATTTTATATGTTAATATATATATACTTCCTACTTGTCTATAAATATTCCAATATATTAAAATTTATCACATGATATAATGGTTAAAAATCAAAACTCTTTTCATATTAATCAAAATACCTTGCTCACAAATTACAAACAAGGGGGACTAGGGGACAGGTACCTAGTCCCAGAACTACATGGGACAAGTTACCAGTCCCCTAGTCCCTTGCAAAATTATTTTCGTGCTTTTAAACACAAAATATTATGGAAACGCTACACACTTGGATTTGAATAATTACCCGATTCGCGAATCATATACATCACTTCTATCCATAATAAACAATCATTAAAAGTGATGTATATCTGAGCAGGGAGGGTAATTATTCAAATCCTTAGCACAACTTTATCATTCAATTTCTTTCATATTAATTTTTTCATATGTCTTAATGCAGTCTTTTCAAGCCTAGAGACTTGTGCTTGAGAAATACCTATCTCATCAGCCACCTCCATCTGAGTTTTACCTTCATAAAACCTTAGACTAAGAATCAGCTTTTCCCTATCATTCAATCTTCTCATACCTTCTCTTAACGCAATACCCTCAAGCCATATTTCATCCTCGCTCTTTTCATCTTTAACTTGATCCATAACATATATTGCATCACCACTATCATGATAAATAGGTTCAAATAGAGAAATAGGATCTTGAATTGCATCTAATGCAAAAACAACTTCCTCTTTTGGCATATCCAACTCTCTAGCAATTTCTGAAATCGTTGGTTCTTTAGAATTTTTATTTATTAGCTGATCTCTAACCTGTAGCGCTTTATATGCAATATCTCTAAGCGACCTACTTACTCTTATTGAATTATTATCTCTTAGATATCTTCTGATTTCTCCAATAATCATCGGAACAGCATAGGTAGAGAATTTAACATTTTGACTTAAATCAAAGTTATCAATTGATTTTATTAATCCAATACACCCTACCTGGAACAAATCATCAACATGCTCGCCTCTTTTGTTAAACCTTTGAATAACACTTAATACTAATCTGAGATTACCTTGAATAAACTCATCTCTTGCACTCATATCTCCTGCATGAATTCTGTCAAATAAAACTCTCATTTCTTTATTAGTTAGAACAGGTAATTCTGCTGTGTTTACTCCACAAATTTCTACTTTATTTATATGCATATTGGTTATTCATTCCTTTCT
>DAOUQG010000177.1 GCA_030625765.1 Thermohalobacteraceae bacterium
CCAGCAGTAAATGCAGGATTGTCAGTATCACGTGTTGGTGGTGCAGCTCAAATAAAAGCTATGAAGAAAGTTGCTGGACCAATTAAGCTTGAGCTTGCTCAATATAGAGAATTGGCAGCATTTGCTCAATTTGGATCAGAGTTAGATAAAGAAACTCAGGAAATGTTAGCTCAAGGTGAGAGAATAATGGAGATACTTAAGCAGCCACAGTATAAGCCAGTATCTGTAGAAAAACAGATTATGATTATATATGCTGTTGTTAATAAGTATCTTACAGATATACCAGTAGAAAAAATTGGGCAGTTTGAAGAAGAATTCTTAAGCTATATGGATTCAAACTATCCAGAGGTTGGACAAAAAATAGTAACAGAGAAAAAGCTTACTGATGAAATAGAAGGCAAGCTTAAGGAAGCAATTGCAGAATTCAAGAAAACATTTGCGTAGATTTTAAAATAATATAGTTTGACCAGAAGGAGGTGCTAAGAGATGCCTCAAGCAATGCGTGATATAAAACGAAGAATTCGTAGTGTTTCTAGTACTAAGCAAATAACAAAGGCTATGGAGCTTGTATCCTCAGCCAAACTTAGAAAAGCAAGAGAAAAGCTTGAGAGAACAAGACCGTATTTCAATACTGTTGTTAGAAGTATACAACAAATACTATCTTCAACAGAGGGTATACGACATCCACTACTTGAAAAAAGAGAGATAAAAAAGACAGCTTATATAGTTGTTACTGGTGACAGAGGATTAGCAGGTGGATATAATAGTAACGTTATTAAGCTTGTGGAAAATGAGGTTGATGGTAATAAAGAAAATACAGTTATAATAGCAGTAGGGCTAAAAGCTCGAGACTATTTTGCAAGAAGAGGATATGAGATTGGAGGAGAGTTTTTGCATATCTCAGAAAGTCCAGAGTACTCAGATGCTGCAAAAATAGGTAAGTTGGTAGTAGAGTTATATAAGGAAAAGAAAGTAGATGAGGTTAAATTGTTATATACTCATTTTAAGAGTGCAATTTCCTTTAATCCAGAAGTTTTAAGACTTCTACCAGCTGAAGAAATAAAGAACAATAATGATGTAAAGAGAAATACTCTTATAGAGTATGAACCATCACCTGAAGAGGTGCTTGGATATTTGATTCCTAAATATGTTCAAAGCGCTATTTACGGTGGTTTGATTGAAGCTTCTGCAAGTGAGCAGGGAGCTAGAAGAAATGCTATGCAGAGTGCTACTGATAATGCAGAGGAAATGATAGAAGGCCTTAAATTAAAGTACAATAGAGCAAGGCAAGCATCTATTACACAAGAATTATCAGAAATAGTTGCTGGTGCAGATGCACTTAAGTAATTATTTTGTGCCTTGCACTCAAGGCATGTTTTCTAATGAGAATGTAAAAACAAATGATATTCAATATATTTGAAATATATGAGTAGTTAGTGGAGAGAAGGGAGTTGAACAAAATGGCCGAAAATAACATAGGTAGAATAGTACAGATAATCGGACCTGTGTTAGATATACGATTTAGTAAGGAAAGCCTTCCAGAGCTTCTAAATGCTATTGAGATCAGAAATAACGACCAAAAGATAGTGGCAGAGGTTGCTCAGCACATAGGAGATGATACAGTTAGATGTATATCAATGTCTTCGACTGATGGACTTATTAGAGGAATGGAAGCAATAGATACAGGAGCGGCAATTACTATACCTGTAGGTAGAGAAACTTTAGGAAGATTGTTTAACGTACTTGGTGAAACAATAGACGAAGAAAAAGAAATAGAATCTAAGAAATATTCCCCAATTCATAGGGAAGCTCCTTTGTTTGAAGAACAAGAAACTGCTACAGAAATATTTGAGACTGGAATAAAGGTAATTGACCTTATAGCTCCATATGCAAAGGGTGGAAAAATAGGCTTGTTTGGAGGAGCAGGAGTTGGTAAAACAGTTCTAATTCAAGAGCTTATAAATAACATTGCAACTGAGCATGGTGGATTATCAGTATTTGCAGGAGTAGGAGAGAGAACAAGAGAAGGTAATGACTTATACTATGAAATGAAGGATTCTGGTGTTATTGATAAAACTTCATTAGTATTTGGTCAGATGAATGAACCACCAGGAGCAAGAATGCGTGTTGCTCTAACAGGTCTTACTATGGCTGAACACTTTAGAGATGAAGAAGGTCAAGATGTTCTTTTGTTTATTGATAATATATTTAGATTTACTCAAGCTGGTTCAGAGGTTTCTGCATTACTTGGACGTATGCCAAGTGCCGTTGGTTATCAGCCAACATTAGCAACAGAAATGGGACAGTTGCAAGAGAGAATCACATCAACTAAGAAGGGATCAGTAACATCCGTTCAAGCAGTATATGTGCCTGCTGATGACTTAACTGACCCTGCACCTGCAACAACATTTGCACACTTGGATGCAACAACAGTTCTTTCTCGTCAAATATCAGAGAAAGGTATATATCCAGCAGTTGATCCTCTAGATTCAAGCTCTAGAATATTAGATCCTATTATAATAGGACAAGAGCATTATGATGTATCTCGTGGAGTTCAGGAAGTACTTCAAAGATATAAGGAACTACAGGATATCATTGCAATCTTGGGTATGGATGAACTTTCAGATGATGATAAGCTAACAGTAGCACGTGCAAGAAAGATTGAACGTTTCTTGTCTCAACCAATGAACGTTGCAGAGCAATTTACTGGACTACCTGGAAAATATGTGCCTATCAAGGATACAATAAAAGGATTTAAGGAAATACTAGAAGGTAAGCATGATGATTTACCTGAATCAGCTTTTTACATGGTAGGAACTATAGAAGAGGCTGTTGAAAAAGCTAATAAGATGAGAGATTAGGGGGTATAATTAATGTCAACATTCACACTAGAAATAGTTACCCCAGACAGAAAATTTTTCGAAGATGAAGTTGAAATGATTATAGTTAGAGGAACAGAAGGAGATTTAGGTATATATAAAAACCATTCTCCTTTAGTTACATCACTAGCTATTGGAAGAATTAAAATAAAGCAAAATGGTAAGTTTGTTGAGGCAGCTATAGCAGGTGGTTACATTGAAGTTGATAGAGAAAAATCTACAATTGTAACTGATTCTGCTGAGTGGCCAGAAGAAATAGATGTAGAAAGAGCTAAAGAGGCAAAGAAAAGAGCAGAAGAGAGACTTAAGCATAAGAGCAAGAGTGAAGTTGATTTAATAAGAGCGGAAGTTGCTTTAAGAAAAGCTGTAAACAGACTAGATGTTGTAGACAGATACAGAAAATAAATATTTTATTATATTAAAGCCTATATCCTAATTAGATTTCTAATTAGGATATAGGCTTTTTATTTATATTCTATCTAAAAAAATCTATTTTTTTGATGGAAAAAATATTGAAATAGAAGGTATAAAACAAGCCTCATTTTGTCAATACTTGATAATGAGGAAAGGTTAATCACTGTAAAAATGTTTTGTCCCCCTTTACATTTTTACTCCCCTACCCTTTCCTCATTTTTATCTAAAAATTTGAAATGGAGGTATAAAGCATGAAGATATTTAATAATATTATATTAATTGCAATTATTATTTTATTATCAGTAGTAAATTATTCATGGGCGAATGGAGGAGTACCAAAAAACGAAGATGTTCTACTTGAAGCATTTAATGTAACAAAAGCAGAACTGCTTCAAGTAAACATCAATTTTAATGGCAAAATAGTAGACAAGTTTATTGAAATGGAAGAACTAGAAGATATAGGCGAATTTATTGTCGAAAAATTAGATATAGTTACAGAAAGAGAAACTTATAAAGGATATTTAAGCATAAATGAGGAAATACAAGTTAGTACATATAACATGCAAAAAAGTGAGGGGGTAAATAATAGACAGATTCTAATCTGGGGAAAAGATGAAAAGGGAAGAATTATTACGATTATTTTATTGGCAGATAGAGATCCTTTCGCAAAAAACGAAGAAACAAATATATTTATTGATGTTATTCAAAATGAAAATATGCTAGAAATTAACGATATTAAAGAAAAAGCAAAAGAAATCTTTAGAAGGTTTAATTCTAAAGTAGAAATTTCCACTTGCATTATTGGAACATTTGAGGGAAAATTAAGTAGTAAAGATATTACTGTTAAACTTAATAAAGCAATAGCAAAAATTCAAGGGAATAAGATTGAAGGACTTTTTGAACCTTCAATTATAAGCGTTTCTGTATATACTCCCAATATTGATAGGTACATATATACAGGAAATAAAAAAATGAATTTAAATATCTCTATGAGATATAATGAATTTGAGAAAAAAACTTATATATGGATGGGAATCCCAATAATAACAATTGGATATTAAATAAAAAATCCCAGAATAACTAAAGGGAGGAAACATTTTGGCAAAGATAATTGTGGAGAAAAGTACTTCATTAAAAGGAACTGTGCGTATAAACGGGGCAAAAAATTCTGCATTACCTATTTTAGCTGCATCTTTATTATCTACTAAGAACAGTGTGTTAGAAGATGTTCCAGACTTAAAAGATGTAGATGTAATATGTGAGCTTTTAGCATCGTTAGGCTCAGATGTAAAGAAGATAAGAAAAAGTCAGATACAAATAAACTCTTCAAATATAAACAATCATGAAGCACCATATCAATTAATTAGAAAAATGAGAGCATCTTTCTTAGTTATGGGACCACTCCTGGCTCGATTAGGAAAAGCTAGAATTTCATTGCCTGGTGGTTGTGCAATTGGAACTAGACCAATAGATTTGCATTTAAAAGGCTTTAAAGCGTTAGGAGCAGAAATAAACCTAGGTCATGGATATGTTGATGCAGTAGCAGATGAATTAATTGGAAGTAAAATATACCTTGATTTTCCTAGTGTTGGGGCGACAGAAAATATTATGATGGCTGCAACAATGGCAAAAGGAGAAACAATAATTGAAAATGCAGCGATGGAACCAGAAATAGTAGATTTAGCAAATTATTTAAACAAGATGGGTGCAGATATAAAAGGTGCTGGAACTAGCACTATTAAGATAGTTGGTGTTAAAGAATTAACAGGAACAAATCATCAAGTGATTCCAGATAGGATTGAAGCAGGGACATTCATGATAGCAGCAGCAATAACACAAGGAGATGTAGTTGTTGAAAATGTAATAACTAGTCACATTAAACCTATTATTGCCAAACTAAGAGAAGCTGGAGTAGAAATAATTGAAAATGGAGACAAGGTTAGAGTAATAGCGAATAATCCAATTAAAGCAATAGACATTAAAACATTACCATACCCTGGATTTCCAACAGATATGCAGTCACAATTTATGTCGCTTATGAGCGTCGCAGAAGGGACAAGTATAGTTATAGAAACAGTTTTTGAAAATAGATTCATGCATGTTGATGAGCTTAAAAGAATGGGTGCAAACATTAAAATTGATGGGAGAAGTGCAATTATTGAAGGTAATAATAATCTAATGGGCGCACCAGTAAAGGCAACTGATTTGAGATCGGGAGCTGCATTGATACTTGCAGGATTAGTATCAGAAGGTTTAACAGAGATAAATAACATATATCATATTGATAGAGGATATACAGATATTGAAAAAAAATTATCGAACTTAGGTGCAAAAATCTATAGAGTTGAAGAGTAAAAGAAAGAAGGTATAGTACCTTCTTTTTTTATTTAATCTGAAAGAAGTGTTGTCTAAGAATTTGGATTATTATCCTCACTGTTCAGATATACAGCACTTCTTTGATAAAAAATATAAGGTAAGAAATGCTGTATATGATTCACGACTCGAATAATAATCCAAATTCAGATGTGTTGTGGTTTCATAACTTTTTGTGTTTGAGTAGGCGAAAACATGTTCGTTAATCTGAAAGAAATAACATAGCTAAATCCAAGTGTTGTTGCTGTCATAATATTTTGATAAGGGTTTAGATAATAATAAAGCAATAAAAATAAGTTCTAATTGAGATTACTTATCCATTAAATTGTAGAACATAGTCTATTTCTAAATTATCATATTTACTATCATGTCGATATCAAGGACATTTCCCAGGAAATTTTCGAAAAAAGAGAAATAAAAAAACCTTTCATATTCTTATCCATACTAGCATAAAAATTTATCATAGTGTATATGGACAAAGTGAAGAAAAAACAAGAAGACTGAGGTGGATGAAATGAAGGGAATTGTTTTTTTTATTATATTTATTTTATTTACTACTATAATATTGCCGATTTTTTTAATCAAGGGTTATGAAATTGTTCCAAATCAAGAAAATAAAAGTGAATT
>DAOUQG010000188.1 GCA_030625765.1 Thermohalobacteraceae bacterium
TCTATTCATTTTACCCGCTCCAGACAAAATTTGCAATAGCATAATATGTAAAAAGTGTTAATTGTTTTATTATTGTTTCCCAATTAAGGTTAGTATATAATAGATTTTGCAATAATTACAAGCTTTTTTGAATTATTTTAACACGAAATTTCATTGATAAAAAAATAACAAAAAAAACCGAAGTGCCTTTTTTAGTATAAATCAGCTCTCTGTTTATTTCAAGATTTTTATAAATTTCTGTAAAAATAAATATTTTGGTTAATGGTGACATTAACCAAAATATTTGTAAAAATACCTATTTTATTAATCTACATCCATCTTTCTCAAATTATCCGAAATTATTAAATCTGCATCGGTAGCTGCTTTTACATCATCTATAGTTGCTTCTGGACCTAACTCCATAAGTACTAAACCCTCATCTGTAACCTTTATAACCGCCATTTCAGTTACTATTAGATTTACCTGTCCTGCGGCTGTAAGAGGGAGATTACACTCCTTTAATATTTTTGGATTGCCCTTTGCAGTATGAGTCATAGCTACAATAACCTTTTTAGCTCCAACTACCAAGTCCATAGCTCCACCCATACCCGGAACCATCTTACCTGGAATCATCCAATTTGCTAAATTACCCTTCTCATCTACTTGTAACGCACCTAATATTGTAGCGTCTACATGTCCACCTCTGATTATGGAAAAAGACGTAGCGCTATCAAAAAAAGCTGCTCCAGGCTTAATAGTAACGTATTGTCCACCAGCATTTGTCAAATCCTTATTCTCTTCACCTTCATTTGGTGCGGTTCCTAACCCAACAAAACCATTTTCAGATTGGAAAATCACATCTATATCATCAGGAATATAGTTCGCAACCATTGTAGGTAATCCTATTCCTAGATTAACAACATCTCCATCCTTTAACTCTTTAGCTACCCTTTTTGCTATTATTTCTTTTATTTTATTCTTATCCATTACTCTTCACCCCTTACAATATAGTCTACAAAAATATTAGGAGTCATTACATCGTTAGGGTCTATTTCGCCAACTTTTACTAACTCCTCAGCTTCTACAATTACTGTGTCCGCAGCCATTGCCATAAGAGGATTAAAGTTTCTAGTTGATTGATTATAATATATATTGCCTTTTTTATCTACCTTTGATCCTGCTATTAAAGCTATATCCGCTCTAACTGGCAGCTCTAATAAATATTCTTTTCCATCTATTTCGATTTTTTTCTTTCCTTCTTCAACTATTGTTCCAACACCTGTAGGAGTAAGGAATCCTCCAAGCCCTGCACCACCTGCTCTAACCTGTTCTGCTAATGTTCCTTGGGGAACTAATACTACCTCAGTTTCCCCTGCATTCATTTGTTTACCTGTTTCAGGATTTGTTCCTATATGTGATGTAATAACCTTTTTTACCTGCTTATTCACTATAAGCTTACCAAGTCCAATATCAGGAAAAGCAGTGTCATTTGCGATAATAGTTAAATCCTTAATTCCTTTTTCAATAATTGCATCTATAATCTTATGTGGATTACCACATCCTAGAAAACCACCAATCATCACTGTCATTCCATCTTTTAGATTTTCTAGCGCATGTTCCATTGATACAATTTTGCTCACATAAATTACCTCCTTTTTTCCTAAAATACCATATACATTTAGCTTTATCTATGTATATATTCATATAAGAAAAAAAACTATAATAATGGTATTTTTACATATTAATAATATATATAACTTTAATTACCATGTATTATATTCTATATTAAGCAATATTTTCCTTCATTTTTTTATATTTAACCTCTTAAAAAAGCAGCTGATATTTTTATATCAGCTGCTTAATAACAAAACAATATCTATATTAAACTGTTTGATAATTTAAGCTGCAAATGGTAATTCAAAAACATTCAAACTAATTTCATCTATAGGCTTAATTCTATTATCAGTTGTAGCTTTATCAAATCCATTTTCTTGAATAAACTGAATTAAGATCTCATCTAATGCACTATATTCTCCAACAACTGCTTTACCATCGAACATAGTATATCCATCTCCACCAGATCCTAAGAAATCATTAGTTGCTAGAGTATATTCTTTTGCTTCGTCTAAGATTTCTCCACCAACTTTAATTTCTACTACTCTATTTCCAGCCTCTTTACTTGGGTCAAATGTTACAGTCATTCCAGCTATATGAGGAAATGCTCCTTTAGCTTCTGGATAATCAGAAATACCCTGTTCAATTGCTGCTTTTATATCAGCACCAGTTACTTTAATTACTTGTACAGTATTTCCAAAAGGTAATACAGTAAGAATCTCACCTTTTGTAACATCACCAGCATCTATAGAAGCTCTAATTCCACCGCCATTTGTAAGTGCTACGTCAGCATTAGTTGTGTTTAACATAGATTCAGCTATAAGATTACCAAGATTTGTTTCGCCAGTTCTTACATGTGCTCTTTCACCATCAAGTGCTACAGGGCTATTAGCCACAACTTCTGCCTCTATTATTTCATTCCCAGCTTTTACTTCATCAATGATAGATTTGATTGTTGTGTCTTCATCAGTATTTACAGCATTACTCTTTGTAAATAAAGATGCTCTTTTAGCAATAATCTTTCCATCTTTAAATGCTAACTGTATTATACCTAAATCTTTAGTTTTTTCACCAGCTTGAACAATCAAAGTACCGTTAACAGTTTCTCCTTCTGCTAATTCTGTATGACTGTGTCCGTCAATTATTACATCTATTCCTTCTACATTTTCAGCTACTTTTGTACTTGTATTATTTCCTTCTACACCTAAATGAGTAAGTGCGATGATTACATCTACTTTTCCTTCTAATTCTTGAACCATTTCTTTAGCAGCTTCTACTGTATCCACAAAAGTTAACCCTTGTGTATTCTTTGGATGAGACATGAAAGTTGTATCTGGAGTTGTAAGTCCAAATATACCTACTTTGATTCCATCCATCTCTTTAATAGTATATTTATTTAAGAAATCTGTTCCATCAGCATTTTTAATGTTAGCTGCTAATATAGGAAATTTAGCCATTTCTGCTAATTCAACTAATCTTTCTTTTCCGTAATCAAATTCGTGATTACCTGCTGCCATTGCATCGTATTCCATTGCATTTAATATTTTTATTGCATTTTCACCTTTTGAAAGAGTTACTAAGTTGTTTCCTTGTGTTGCATCTCCAGCGTCTAATAATAAGAAGTTATTAGCTGCTTCACGTAACTCATTTGCCTTAGTTGCTATCTTAGCTATACCCATTCCATCGTATTTGCCTTCAACAAAGAAGCCATGCATGTCATTTGTGTGGGCAATTGTTAGTGTATTGTATCCTAGTAATTTACCTTCTTCAATCAATTCATAAACGTTTAATGACTTAACATTTGGAGTTCTTCCATCTGCAGATGTTGGTAATTCAATTTCTCCATTCTTAACCATCTCAATTATTGTGTCTCTAAGTGGATGATATAAATCTACTCCAACAACTTCCCAGTTATTATCTACAGTAGGTTCAATAGTTCCTTTTTCAGCGATAAATTCTTTAATATAACTTCTTAAAGTTTTAGGATCAGAGTTAAAGTATGCTTCACCACTAATAATACCCATACTCTTCAATCCACTATATCTATAATCATTTATAGCTAATTTATATATGCTATCGTCTTTTACAGGTTCTCCTTTGAATGTTAAATTAACAATTCTTTCGCCTGCAGGTCTAGAAATATCAACTTTGTATTCTACTCCTGCGAACATATCATAGTTATATCCTCTAATTGAAGGATTGAAGCTTATAGTAACGTCTCCAGGCTTATATGTGTTATAATAGCTTGCAGACCATTCCATATAATCTTTAAGTTCTTTACCAGTTACTTCTACAGCAACAAGCTTGTTAGCATATTTGTATATATCAAATATATTTGCAAAGTTAATTTGTCCAGCAGGTATGTTTGAACCTGACTTGAATAATGCAGCTGATGCGATTTCAGCCTCAGTGTATTTTAATTGAACTTCGTTAATTAAATCTATTACAGCTGTATCTCTAATTTGAGCTTCAGGTATTCCTGGAACTTCACTTTCTGGATGGAAATCAGCAGTAGCTGTTCCTATTGTATCCTTAAGAAAATCTAAAGTTGTTTCATGATAAGTTTTAGCTCTTTCAACTGCCTCAGCAGAAACTTCGTAATCAGCTATTTCTAAGAAACTTACTTTTTTATCTGCTACTTCCCAGGTGTCTCCGACTTTCTTTAATGTGATATCAAATCTTACTACTTCATTACACTGACCATATTTTGCAACTGGTGCTCCTACAAGAACTCCATTTATAGTCTCATTTACTCTTGAATGATCATGACCAGTCAACATTACTGCTATTTCTGGAGATTCAAGAGCAATGTTATTAGCAGCATCACTTCCATCAGCCTCATGTCTGCTTTCCAAGCCTGCGTGTGCAGTAGCAATAATTAAATCTACACCCTCTTCTTCTTGAAGAATCTTAACATATTTTTTAGCTTCTTCTGCCATATGTTTAAATTCTAAGCTTTCAACCTTTGGTCCATCCCATCTTGGTATACTTGGAACTGTTAATCCTAAAATACCAACCTTAATACCAGCAACTTCTTTGATAACATATGGTTTTACATAATTAGTACCATCTGCTTTATTATATATATTAGCTGAAATTACTGGGAAATTAGCTTCTTTAACAACTTTATTGATTAATGATAATCCAAAGTTAAACTCATGGTTACCTAATGTCATTGCATCATATCCAATGAAATTCATCATGTCAATCATTGGATGTGGTTTGCTTAAGTCTGTATTATATAGATCGTCAGTCATAATGCTACCTTGAATAATATCACCGTTGTCAATAACTAATGTGTTTGGATTTTCTGATCTTACTTGATTAACTATACTATATACTTTTTCAAGTCCTACGTTGCCATAGTCTTTTCCACTTTCATATGCCCAACTATTAAGAGCACCATGCATATCACTTGTACCCAACACTGTAATTGTTACAGTATTATCTGGTATCTTGAGTTCTTGAGTTGGAAATATTAAATTAGGATTTTTGATGTTGTTGTATTGTGCCAAAATTTCCCATGTTATTCCGAACTCTTCTGCAATTTTCCACAACACATCTCCTTTTTTAACAGTATAAATATTTCCATTTGTATTTTCAGCCATTGTTACGCCTGAAAATAGAGAAGTTAATACTAAAACAAGTACTAGAACTACACTAATCTTTTTCATTTTATTCATTTCTATGTCCCCCTTACATTATTATCAATTAAAAGTTCGACATAGAATTCATATCTCCTTCTTTATTTTTCTAGATGTGCATATTATTTCCTATTTATCCAAGTTTATTAATTATAACTTGTACTATTCTCTTAGCTGCTTTCCCGTCTCCGTAAGGGTTTACAGCATTAGCCATTTTATTATATTCTTTTTGATCATTTAAAAGTAAATCTATCTCTCTAAATATATTTTCTCTTTCTATACCTAAAAGCTTCGCAGTACCAGCTTCTATTCCCTCTGGCCTTTCAGTCTCTCTTCTTGCAACTAATATTGGCTTTCCTAAAGAAGGAGCTTCTTCTTGTATGCCTCCTGAATCTGTAACTATCATATAGCTTCTAGCTAGAAGATTTGCGAACGGAAGATATTCTAAGGGCTCGATTAAATGAACTCTTTTTACATTTTCTAATATTCTATTTGCAATTTCTCTAACCTTTGGATTTAAGTGTATTGGATAAATCACATCTACATCCTCATTTTTCATAACTATATCCTTTATCGCGTTAAAAATATTCTCCATTGGT
>DAOUQG010000119.1 GCA_030625765.1 Thermohalobacteraceae bacterium
ATTTCTTAATGTCTCAAGTACCTGAGTTCCCGTTTCACTATCTAAGTTACCAGTAGGTTCATCAGCCAAAATGATTTCTGGATTTTTAACTAATGCACGTGCAATTGCAATACGTTGTTTTTGTCCACCTGATAATTCATTAGGTTTTCTTTTTCCATGTTCCATTAAACCTACTTTAGATAAAATCTCATTCACTCTTGGACGTATTTCATGCTTTTTAACACCTTGAAGTTCTAACGCTAATCCAATATTTTTAGCAATAGAATAATTTTCAATAATATTAAACTCTTGAAACACAAATCCAAGGTAAGTATTACGATATGAATCCCAATCTTTTGCTTTAAAATCTTTACTTGATTTCTCTTTGATTAAAATATCACCTGAATCAAATTTATCAAGTCCACCTAAGACATTCAAAAAAGTTGATTTACCGCAGCCAGATTTCCCTAATATAAAAACAAACCCTTTGTTGCCAAATTGCAAATCAATACCACGTAGAGCATGAAAATTGTCGCCTTTTTTTGTTTTATAATACTTATGTAAGTCTTTAACTACTAGCATAACCATCCCTCCATGTTTCGCTAATTAATAACATATTATGACAAGTTCTTATTTATTTAATTATAATCTTCTATAATATTTATAGCAAGTATGCATTTTTATGGAATATATTTTTCAAAAAATGAGCGTGTATGAATAATGTGGAGCTTTAGCCATTAACATACATAATTAAAGTAACTGGTATAAAATATATATTATTTTTAAAATAGGGAATAGCACTCTATATGTATCATAGTTCAAATTTCTTAGACTATTTAATCATCAAAGTACATAATATTTCATTTGTAATGGTCCGATTATATAATCTCATTACAATTTCATCAGAGTAATCATAGTTTTCTTTTTAGAAAACAAATTATAATTGACAAAAAGAACCGTCCCATTGTCACAATGTCAAAAAAAAGAAAACCTTAGATTATAATTCCATATTAGGAATAAGGTTATTATAATCTAAAGCTATGAATGTTTTAGGTTGATTTACTCATGAATTATTAGTTCAAATACATCTGGTCTTGAATAATGACCATTTGGATCAAAATCTAATCTACTTTGAACGATTAAGTCTAAATCTAGTTCCCCTATTAATATTTCTTCTTTGTTATAAACTGGTTCTACTACATATCTTCCTAAAGGATCTACAATACAACTGCCTCCTGGACACATGATTTCAGGTTGATTTTCTAATTCATGATAATAATTTAAATCTTTTGGGTACATATTTTTCTCTACATACTGATTACAAGAAATAACAAAGCATCTACCTTCTAAAGCAATATGCTTTAGTGTACTTTGATATACTTCCCTCGAATCAGCCGTTGGTGCTATATATAATTTTACACCCTTAGCATACATTGCTGCACGAGCTAGAGGCATATAATTCTCCCAGCAAATCAAAGATCCCATTTTGCCATATGGTGTATCTACTACTGTGAGGGTACTTCCATCACCTTCACCCCAAATAAGTCGCTCAGAACCTGTTGGCTTCAATTTTCTATGTTTTCCTAAAAGCTCGCCATCTGGTCCAAAGAAAATAACTGTACAATATAAAGTGCTATTAATTTCGTTTGCATCTCTTTCGATAATTCCTATGGATACATAGACTCCAGCTTCACGTGCTGCTTTTCCTAAAGCCTTTGTAAAGTCACTTGGCACAGCAACAGAATTTTCATAATATCTTTGCCAATCCTTTCTTCCTTCCATAGTACGACTTCCTACAACACATCCAAAACTAAGCCCTCTTGGATACGCAGGTACAAAAGCTTCTGGGAATACAACTATTTCAGCTCCCTTGTCAGCTGCTTCTTTAATTAATGCTATAGTTTTCTTTAAAGTCGCATCTTTGTCCATAATTATAGGAGCTGCTTGAACTACTGCTATTTTAACTGTCTTTGCATTATTTTCCAATTATTACCCTCCTTTATTAATATTATGTTTTAGTGATTCGTAGAATAATAAAATCAATACTTTTGTCATATTTAGGACAATAGACCTTTGTTTTTATCTCAATCATGACCATATTATCTAAAATCATTTTTGAATCAACTAAATAATATGTTTTTTATAGTTAGATTATATTATAATACAATTAGGACCTCAAACATTAATTATTAGTTTTGTACTAGTACAAAAAAGAAGGATGTCGAATAAAATGCAAAAATACAAGGTAATTGTAGAGTATATTACATCTGAAATTAAAAATGGTAATATTAAACCTGGGAAAAGACTTCCAACCATTAGATCACTTTCGGAACTATTTAACTGTAGTAAAGGAACAGTAATAAGAGCCTATAGTGAACTAGAAAATAATCACATCATCTATTCGAAGCCTAAAAGCGGATATTATTTGTTAGAAAGTAAAAAAAATACAGTTGATAGACAAAATAGCATTATAGATTTTTCTGCAGGATTCCCTGATGTAAATACACTTCCCTATAGAGATTTCCAACATTGTTTGAATAAAGCAATTGATATTTATAAAGAAAGTCTTTTTTCATATTGCCACCCAAAAGGACTGAATTCGTTAATAGATGTCGTACAGAAACATTTAGAAGATTATCAAGTCATTACAAATAAAAACAATCTTTTTATCACCACTGGCTCTCAGCAAGCTATTGATATTCTCGCTAGAATGCCGTTTCCCAATGGTAAGAAGAACGTATTGGTTGAACAACCAACTTACTATGGTGCAATTAAATCACTTGAGCTTAATAACATACCTACAATTGGCATTTACAGAGGCTTAAATGGTTTAGATTTTGATGAACTAGAAAGATTGTTTAAGTATAATAATATCAAGTTTTTTATACCATACCTAGACTTCATAATCCTACTGGCTTATCTTTTTCAAACAGAGAAAAGGAGATAATTGTTAAGCTTGCACAAAAGTATAATGTTTATATTTTAGAAGATGATATTATGGCTGACTTAGAAAGCAGCAGCAGATCAATGCCCCTTTATTCTTATGATATTTCATCGAAAATAATTTATTTAAAAAGCTATTCCAAAATTCTGCTGCCTGGTCTTAGAATAGCTACTGTAATACTTCCCAAACTTCTAATTAACACTTTTTTAGAATATAAAAAATGGGCTGATATGAACAGTCCTATCATATCACAAGGAGCCTTGGAAATTTATCTTAAAAGCGGAATGTTCCAAAAACATAGAGTTAAAATAAGAACAATATATTCTAGTCGTATGAAATGTTTAAGAAATGTTCTAGATTCAATAGATTCAAAGTTTATAAAGTATTCTAATCCAGATGGTGGCTATTTTATGAGTCTTTATATTAACAAATACATAAATTATAATAATATTTTAGTATCTTTAAAAAATAAAAATATAAACTTGCTTGATACTAGAGTATGTTTTTTGCAAAGCCATAAAAATAATAAGTTTTTTAGAATAAGCGTTAGTAAAGCAGATGATAATATGATAAATCAAGGCATACCAATTGTTTTAAAAACCATTGAAGAAAATATCATGACTAAAAATTTATTTTACGAAAATATGCTAGAATTTTAATATCAAAAGAACACAGGGTCCGGAATGATAAAATGAAAATCATTTTTTATCATTTTGTCATTTTGTCATTCTTGACCCCTTCTTGTTAAAAAGTAGTTTTATTAAGACCGCACAAACTATCAATAGCATCTTTGGACCAATTACAGAAAGTGTTCAAATAACATGGGATTACATTTATGGAGTATGGTTACCACAATCTAATTACCAGCGTGCGGAGCAGGATGATTTTAAACATTATTATTTTAAACAAGGACAGTTGTTCGCAGAGATATATATATCAATTTTGTGAAATGAGATATCATCCTAGTTGACATTTCTTATATAAAATGGTAGCATATGTTTAAAGAATGACATTTAAATAACAATACAAATACAGAAAAATAGTGGTAAATATGATTAAGATAACACTAGTTACATAATATTGACATTAGCATTACGAGGAAGCCTTTTAGATATCTATTAGCGCCTGTCATAATCATAAATGGAATTACAATGCTTACAGCAATTACAGCAATGATAATAGGACAAATTTCATCAGGCGTAGACGTAAGTATTACTGAAATAGTTATATTTCCTTTGTTTAATTTGAAAGTTATTTATTGTATGTTTTTAATTATGAAAAACATTAAAGAAAGAGGAAGTCAGAAAGTGAAGTAGTTAAACATATTGATTTTAAATAAATAATGATTAGGTGACAGAGGATATTGAACTGCCACCTATTATTATTTCTTGAGATTAACCAACATGTCTTTCTCGTTCATGGCACAAAAAGTAATTAAAATTGAAGACATTGGTGGTATTTCAAACATAAATGCACATTCTTTTAAAAAGCTTTATGATTTAGGTGTAAACATTGCAATTTGCACAGACGTTCCAGAAGTATTTAAGTCAAGTATCAATGATGAGGTTGACTTTGTTATAAAGAACTTCAATATTACTGAAGAGGAACTTAGTTCTAGACTAGGTGAACCTTATAGATTTAAATTAAATCTTAAGAGCGCATTTGAAAATGCTATTGCACAAAACATAATGACCAGCATTTTTTTGAGGTAAAGCAACAAAAAGATGTCAACAACCCCGTCCCTCCGACAACACTTCTTTTTTTCTATTCTTAATCTAATATTTTATATTGATTTCTTCCATTCTTTTTTGCTTGAAGCATTGCATTTTTAACATTTTTTATAATTTCCTCATTGTTACATCCTACTGTAAAGTCCGAAATTCCGATACTAACCGAAACATGAATAGATAAGTCATCAAATAAAAATTCATGAGACATAGCACTGATTATGTCTTCAGATAATTTTTCTATAAAAGATATTGATTGATTTTTTAAAATCACAGCAAATTCATCATTGTTTATACGTATAACATCTACATCTATTTTGTGATTAGCTAAAACCATCTTTATTCTTTTAGGTATTTCAATAAGAACTTTATCTCCAATATTATAGCCATATCGTTTATTGATTTGAGCAAAATGATCAATATCAATATCTAATATATAACCATTTGAAAACATTTTTATTTTTTCAAGTATTAACGTTTTGTTCATTTCTCTGTTAATCATACGATCCCCTCCAATTAGATTATTATAAGCTAAAGAAACCCTAGGGAATACATTTATATATAGATTTTTTTCTCTATATTTATTTGGAGATATACCAAATAGTTTCTTAAAGGCTCTTGAATAGGATTCGTATGTACAATATTGATATTGCAATGCAAGGTCTAAAATACTCAAATCTGTTTTAACCAGATCATACGCAGATAAAGAAAGACGACGCTTTCTAATATAATCTTTAACTGTAGTACTGAGAATGCTTGAAAAGATAACATAAAAAGATGATTTTGACATCAAAGATGCCTGTGCTACCTTTTCAACCTCGATTTTCTCACATAAATGTTCTTCGATATAGTCAATTGCACTTTGAATCCTATTAACAATTTGTTTTTCAATCATTGGCAACCCCCATTAAGATATCTTAACATTATTATATAATTATATTATTTTAGATGCATGATATTTTTTCCAAAATTCAGTCAGAGGGTTTTTGTTAATTATCGAAGGATTAGGAAGAATAAGTTGACGCTAAAAAATAAATTCAGTTTTATTTGTGGGCAAATAAGAAATGTGAATGATTTGAATATTCTTGTATAATAATAGAGGTTGTTTAGGGGGCTCGCCCCGTCCTTGATAGCATTTTAGGACGGGGTTATTTTATACTACAAGATGTATTTGAAGATTAAAAGCTTGATTCTATTGCTTTAATAATTGTGGACATGTACTTTGAAGAAAAGATTCGATTCTACTCGCTATTAATTTATGACCTTCTTCATTTGGATGTATACCATCTATACAAAGGTACTTACTAAAATCATCTTTCTCAATAAATTCTTTTCTTATATCAATGAGTAATGTGCTTGTGCTAGTTGCTATATTGAGAATAGCATTATTATACATTTCCTGCCACTCATAGATTTTATCAACTCTTCCCAGCCATTTGAGAATATTTGCTGCTGCTATTGGATTATTTTCACTAATCCAGTCAAAATACCTTTTTGAATCAATAGGAGGGATCGATAACATAACTGGAATAATATTGTTTTCAATCAAGTCACTTATCATACGATGATATATACCTATAAATTCATTTAGTTGAGTTTTGGGGAGATGCTTGGCATCTGGATCATTTGCTATTTCCTTCCAGTTAAAATCACAATCATTGCCTCCAAATTCAAGGATTACTATGTCAGGTTTTTTCTTAGTAATATCAGAGTAGAATTTTTTTAATGCTCGACCAACAGTATTACCAAAGGTAGCTGTGTTTGTAATTGTTGCATTAAGCTTGCTCTTAATTGTATTAGCAAAGCTATTGCTCAATCTAGTGTATTTATTTTTCGTATTATCATAGACTACTCCTTTCATTATTGAGTCTCCGTATAGAAGTATGTTACTACCAAACTCATATGAAATATCTTTATTAATGGCACAGTTAGTCAAGATTATCACCTCTTAATAAATTTATAATTTCTTGATTATTTTACAAAAAGTACATTCATTAATAATTATCTATTACATAATAAAAGATTAATTAAAACACTATAAATTTTATAGTCAAAATATTGAATTGCTTATTTTGGGTTTATGATTATTTTTTTCTAAAATTCATTTGATATTTTAGATTTTTTATATTTCTTTTTAATAGCACTACTCCCAAAATAATATATACTTAAAGGCCACCAAATCACAGCAAATATTGGATACACTGCCCAAATAGTGTTTGGTGAAGAAATGTAGTTTACAGTTATAAAAAATATTGTTAATAATACACTTCCTGTTATAGCAAATCCAAGCTTACTTTTTTTCTTATAGAAATATATATTTAGAGGCCACCATAACAATGCAAATGTAGTATACACAGACCATGCGTAATCTGGAGATAAATTAATGTTTAGAAATATGTAATATGCTATTATGATGGAACTGCTTATAATAGCAAATGACAGACTCCTTGCCTTTTCACCTGCATACATGATTATGGGCCACCATAGGAATGGGAAAGCAGCATATAATGCCCATAAACAATTTGGACTTAGTAAATAATTATTAATAACGATTAAACATATTATCAATAATGTGCATATCAGTGAAAACCTTTGAATATTATTTGTCATTCTTAAGTAGTTATTTGCATTATAAAATAGAATTGCAAATATAGGATATATAAACCACAAAAAATCTTTTGATGTTAAAAAATTAATAACGATAAATAAGGCTATACAAACTATACTTATAACAATTGAAAAACTTCTAGCATTTCTTTTCATTACTTTATCACCTTATTATTTTTCCTGCTTAGCCAAACGAAAAACATTGATAGAGGCCACCATAGTACGACAAAAGTAGGATAAATAAACCATATAACATTAGGAGTATAATAAAAATTCATAAATACTACCAAAGCAATGATTAATATACTTCCCCATATAGAAAATCCCAATACAAGTCCTGCTTTACTTTTTTTATTTACATGTTTTCCAATAAGTTCTTCCTTTATTTCCTCAATATCTCCAAAGTCTATAATTGCTTTATTAATTGCATCTTCTTCTTCCTTACCGTTTTCCATAAGATTTAGAACTTTATCTTCTAGATTTTGAATTATTTCTTGCTTAATGTTTTCTTTTTGTTCACTATTGGGAATATCTTTAAACAATTTGTCAACATAACTTTTAATTCTACTCATTTTCTGATCCCTCCAAAAATAGATTAATAATTTCTTTAATTATTTGCCACTCTTTAATTTTTTCATTATAATAAGCTTTTCCTAATGAAGTTATTTTGTAATATTTTCTTTTTCTTCCGTGAGTTACATCTCCAATATAGGATTCGATAAGTTCTTTGTTTTCTAATCTATGAAATACAGCATATAAGGTAGCTTCCTTTATTTGAAACCTGTTATTCGTACGTGTGCTTATTTCATTAGAAATTTCATAACCATATCTATCCTTCTCAATAATTAATTTAAGAATTATGGAGTCTAAATGACCACGGATTATGTCACTACTAATCATAAAATACCTCCTAACATATATTACTCTATCTCATAGAGTAATATATCATAAATTACTCTATCTGTCAAAGTAATTTTTAGATAAAATTTTCCTACATATTTCTCATTTCTTATACAATCGCAAAGATTGAAAAACTTGAGCATAATTGAAATTTTGTTCAAAAAGCAGAGTGTTCTCAATAAATTCGTAACCTAGATATACATAATAGACTGCATTAGATGTATATGATTAATTTTGATTCCATTACTTGATTTCAACATTAAAGTGGTATAAAATTGTTTTGTTGGCAGCTTTAGAGAAAATTCGATATGATACTATTGAGTATTGTTATGATTGTATGGTAATAAAAGAAAAAACAGTTACTAAAAGAGAAAGGAGTTTTTTAGTTGAATTCACATGTAGATTGTATTGCTTGTGTTGTCAATAAAGCAAATAAATTAGCAGATAAGTACATAAAAGATAAGCATAAGAAATATAAATTTATGAATAAGGTACTAAGAGAGGTAGCTGAAATCGAGTATAATAGAACCGCTCCTTTTTTAACCGCTAAGGTTATGAGAATATTGAAGAAGGAAACAGGAATTGATGATTTTTATCTTGACGAAAAGAGTTTTTTTAATAAAAAGCTGTTATCTATGGAAGATGAGATTGAAAATATTTTGAATAACTCAGACGATAGATTTAAGACTGCACTAAAAGTTGCTTTGTCGGGAAATATTGTTGATTTTGGTGCTCTTGATGAAATAAGCTTTGAACAGGTTAGAAATGTTATTAAAAATGTTCTAGAAAGTGATTTTGACGAAGAATTATGCAAAAAATTAAAATGTGAATTATCAAAATCAAAAACGTTATTATACATTGGGGATAATACGGGAGAGATCGTATTTGATAAGATATTTATAAGAGAAATTTTACGAGAATACCCAAATATTGATATTTTCTTTGCAGTTAGAGGCGTACCAGTGTTAAATGATGTCACTGAAG
>DAOUQG010000223.1 GCA_030625765.1 Thermohalobacteraceae bacterium
ATATATGTCCAAAGTGTAACAGCTCTTTAAAAATTGAAAGAGGCATAGAAGTTGGGAACATATTCCAACTAGGAACTAAGTATAGTGAAGCCTTAAATGCTACTTTCCTAGATGAAAATGGAAAAGAACAGAAATTTGTTATGGGTTCATATGGTATTGGAATAAATAGAACTATGGCAGCAATTATTGAACAAAATCATGATGAAAATGGGATTATTTGGCCTTTATCAGTAGCTCCATACCATGTGATTGTAACAATAGTAAGTACAAAGAAAGAAGAGCAGGTAGAACTAGGTGAAAAAATCTATGCACAATTAAAAAACATGGGAATAGAAGCATTGCTAGATGATAGAAATGAAAGACCTGGAGTTAAATTTAAAGATGCAGAGTTGATTGGAATACCAATAAGAATAACAGTAGGTAGAAAGGCAAATGAAGAAATAGTTGAATTTGTTATAAGAGGAAACGAAGAAAAAATCGAACTAAAAGTAGATGAAGTGTTTGGAAAAATTAAAGAAGAGTTTGAAAAGCAAGGGTTATCAATTTAAGAGCACATTTTGTGCTCTTTTTCTGTACTGTTTTGTATATGTGAAAGCCATTATGTAAAAAATAACACGAAACGTATAATAAAACTTATTGTGAAAATATCATATAATTGGAGGATCAAATATGGATAAAAATAAATGGAGCGAAAGGCTGTCAATAGGTAGATTTACTTTCTTATCTATAGGATGGTGGATGATACATATTATTTTAATATTCTTAGTATTCTTTCTCATTAGATTATTTTAATGGCTTTTGAAATTATCAATGGTATATTTTTTTCTTAATACTATATTAAATTTTGAAAGAAAAATACCCAATTTGAGGACTCTCGAAAATTTTTAGAAATTTTCTTGATACCAGTATCTTTGTATTATATAATATACAAATAGAATTAATACAAGATATTGATAAATATGGAAACATGTAAAGTATAAAGAAGTAGGAGGTAGTTTTATGTCTAATGTAAGATTAAGATTTGCACCAAGTCCAACGGGGTATGTACATATAGGGTCGCTTAGAACAGCTTTGTATGATTATTTATTTGCAAAACAAAAAGGTGGAAAGTATATTCTCAGAGTTGAAGATACTGATAGAAATAGATATGTTGAAGGTGCCATTGAAAATATGGTTCAATCACTACTTTGGGCTGGAGTAGAACATGATGAAGGTGTATTTGTAGAAAATGGCAAACTTGTTCAAAAAGGTGAATATGGACCATATATTCAATCAGAGAGATTAGATATATACAAAAAATATATAGCTGAGCTAATAGAAAAGGGTTATGCATATTATTGTTTTTGTGATAAAGAAAGACTGGATAACGTTAGAGAAGAACAAAAAGCAAAAGGGTTAACCCCTATGTATGACAAACATTGTAGAACTACTAACATTGAAGATGCTAAAAAGAGAATTGAAGCAGGAGAAGAATATACTATAAGACTTAAAGTTCCTGAGAACAAGGATATTTTGTTCAATGACGTAATTAGAGGAGAAGTAACAATAAATTCAAGTGAAGTGGATGACCAAGTTTTAATTAAATCTGATGGATTCCCTACTTATCACTTTGCTGTTGTGGTTGATGACCACCTTATGAAAATTTCTCATGTTGTAAGAGGAGAGGAGTGGTTAGTATCAACACCTAAGCAGGTTATATTATATGAAGCATTTGGTTGGGAAATACCAAAGTTTGTTCATCTACCCACTGTATTAAATAAGGATAAGAAAAAACTCAGCAAACGTCAAGGAGACGTAGCTGTGGGTGACTTTAAGAAAAAAGGATATTTACCTGAAGCACTTGTTAACTATTTGGCATTAGTAGGATGGAGTCCAGAAGGGAATAAAGAAATATTCTCCATGGATGAGCTTATAGACGAATTTTCCTTTGAAAGAGTTTCTAAAACTGGCGGAGTATTTGATAATGATAAATTAAATTGGGTTAATGGTCAGTTTATCAGAAATGCTGACATAGATAGAATAACTAAGCTTGCAATTCCTCATTTAGTTGAGGTAGGGTATATCACAGAAAATGATGTCGAAAATAGATATGATTGGATAAAAATGATGGTTTCAACAGTTCAAGAAAAAATATCATATATTGCAGAAATTACTGATCATGTAGATATTTTCTTCAAGAATGAAATAGACCCTGAGAATGAAGAAGCGAAAGAAATGTTAAAAGGAGAGCAAGTTTCTACTTTGCTTGAAGCTTTTAAAGAAGAACTTTCGTTAGTAGATGAAGTAGATGAAGAGTTTGCAAATAGTATTTTTAAAGTTCTTAAGAAAAAAACAGGTATAAAAGGTAAAAATTTATTTATGCCAGCTAGAGTCATGATAACTGGACAATTACATGGACCAGATATGGGTAATATAATTTTGGTTTTAGGTAAACAAAATATACTTAAACGAATAGAATATGTAAAAAGAAACTTAATGTAGTATCATAACAATTATGTTATAATTTATGAATAGATGCTTAATAAAGTAAATATTATAAATGTAATGACGAGGCAAAGTAGATATATTATATATACAGAGAGAAATCTCCATTGGCTGAGAGAGGTTTTATATCGATGATATATTGAAGTGCACCTTAGAGCTTTTTGTCCGAAATTAAGTAGGGTAAAACGTTTGGGAGCGTTATATCCCATAAAGTGGAGTGTATTACTCAAATAGAGTGGAACCGCGGATAAACCGTCTCTGTAATTATAGAGGCGGTTTTTGTATTTTTATCATAATGATGTATTGATTGAGAAAGCTTTGTAAGTATAGATATCGCGAGCTATTATCAATTTTATGGTAAATTTTTTAAAGTGATTAGAGAGCTATTATTGTATAGTACGTAGATTAAAAAGTGAAAGGAGAAATAAAATGAAACTTTATAACACTATGTCAAAATCTAAAGAAGAGTTTAAACCGATCAATCCTAATAAGGTAACAATGTATGTATGTGGACCAACTGTTTACAATTATTTTCATGTTGGAAATGCTAGACCATTTGTAGTGTTTGATTCACTTAGAAGATATTTACAGTACAAAGGATATGAGGTAGAATACTTACTAAATTTTACAGATATTGATGACAAAATGATTAACAAAGCAAATGAAGAAGGTACTACAGTAAAAAACATTGCTGACAGGTTCATTAAGGAATACTATGAAGATGCAAAAGGATTGGTGTTAAATGAAGAGGATACATTTCACCCACGAGCAATGGATCATATCAGTGATATAATTACTTTTATTAAGGCGCTTGAAGAAAAAGGATTTGCTTACAACGTAAATGGTGATGTATACTTTGATATTTCTAAGGTTAATGACTATGGTAAGCTATCTAAGAAAAACTTAGATGAGCTTGTTTCTGGAGCTAGAGTATCGGTAAATGATCAAAAGAAAAACCCTGCAGATTTTGCTTTATGGAAAAACGAAAAGCCTGGTGAGCCATCTTGGAATAGTCCTTGGGGCAAAGGAAGACCAGGCTGGCATATTGAATGCTCGGCGATGATCAAAAAATATCTTGGGGATACAATAGATATACATGCTGGCGGAGATGATTTACAATTTCCACATCATGAAAATGAAATTGCTCAAAGTGAGTCGTTGACAGGTAAGCCTTTTGCTAATTACTGGCTTCACAATGCGATGCTTAACGTAAATGATGAGAAGATGTCTAAGTCAAAGTTTAACTTCTCGACTGCAAGAGGAGTGAGTAAAGAGTTTGACCTTGAAGTTATAAGATTTTTTATATTGTCAGCGCACTATAGAAAACCAGTTAATTATAATAGAGAGTCAGTAATGCATGCAAAAAACGGATTAGATAGACTTTACAATGGGAAAAGGAATTTAGAACATTTACTTGAAATCTGCTATGAGAAAGAGTTAAATAATGCTGATACTCACATAATGACGGATATTAAAAATTATAAGGAAAGATTTTTGGATAGTTTGGAAGATGATTTAAATACAGCTGATGCAATTTCATATTTATTTGAGATAGTAAAATATTCAAATTCAAATCTAACTTCTGATTCACCTAAAAAATTAGTTAAAGATATATATGATATTTTCATGGAGCTTAGTAATATATTAGGACTTTTAACAAAGAAAGAAGAAATTTTAGATGAAGAGATAATGGAGTTAATTGAAAAAAGAAATGAAGCAAGGAAAAACAAAAACTACCAATTATCTGATGAAATTAGAGATAGTTTAAAAGAAAAAGGAATTATTTTAGAAGATTCACCACAAGGAACAAAATGGAAGAGGATGTAGGTGGATTTATGAACGGAAAAACTACAGATTTTTTAAATCGAGTTAATAGTAATTGGACTGAACAGGAAGCTAGAATGCTTTCTCCACTTCAGTTAGCGTATTTAGGAGATGCAGTCTATGAATTACTTATTAGAACATATCTAGTAGAGAAAAAAAATGTATCTGTTAATGAATTGCATAATGAAGCTGTAAAATATGTTAAGGCAAAAGCTCAAGCAAAAATAGTTTTTTCTTTAGAAGATAAACTTTCACAAGAAGAATGGAGTATCGTTAAAAGAGGAAGAAATGCTAAATCAGCTTCTGTT
>DAOUQG010000203.1 GCA_030625765.1 Thermohalobacteraceae bacterium
AATGGCGGAGGGGCCACACCTGTTCCCATACCGAACACAGAAGTAAAGTCCTCCAGCGCTGATGGTACTTGGCGGGAGACTGCCTGGGAGAGTAGGTCGTCGCTGGTTCTTTTTGTTTTTTGACAAATCGACTTCGTAATAAATGTTGCTCAACGCAGACTAAGTGACCAACACCAAATCAAAAAGAAGATTTGGGTTGTCTACTTATGGGAGAGTAGGTCGTCGCTGGTTCTTTTTATTTTTTGAAACGTATTTTTCACTCTTTTCTTGATATTTCCCACTTAATACAAGTTGTATTTCCTATATTTCTATAATATAATTTATAATATATATTATAAATATAGGGGTTAATTTATAAGTAATTCTTAATGGGGGTATTTTATGACTATTCGTGATATAATGCAAACAGGTGTATCTTTTGAGGAATTTGTTAATCAAGATACTGATGCTTATAAAGAAAAAACTTTAAAAATATTAGATACTATTAAATTTACTGAAGAACAGTTAAAAAGAATAAGGGCAATAAACAAAAAGTTATATATATTAATTTGTGCAGAAATGTGGTGTCCTGACTGTATGATTAACGTACCTGTAGTTGAAAAAATGAGACAGTTAAATAAAAACATAAGCTTATCAATAGTTGGTAAAGAAAGGACTTTAGATTTTTTTCAAAAGTATGCATTAGATGAAAAGGTTAGAATACCTACATTTGTTTTTTTAAATGAAGAATTCAATGAAATGGGAAGTATAGTTGAGCATCCTAGAATAATTAGAGAAATACTTGCAAGTGGTAATCAGCCAAATAGAATAGTAGCAATGAGAAAATATAGGAAAGGTGAATATGCTCAGGAGATTTTAAATGATATATTAGAAATAATACTAAGGGATCGATAGATCCCTAAAAATATGTAATAATATTATGGACAAGCGCATAGTATTTTATAAATTCTAATTTGAACTGATTTAGAAAAAACATAGTGAGGTGAAATCATAATATATGAAGCAAAAAAGAATAATATCAATAATAATAATATTTGTAATAATAATCGGGGTAAGTGCTAAATTAGAGTTTACAAAAAATATTGTAATGGCAGAATCACAACAACAATCTAACACAAAACAAATCAGTTTGAAAATTAGAATAAAAGATTATTTATCTCAACCAAATACAAATTGGGGAGTATATAAAGAAAAAGTTGAAGTAAAAGGGATTTTTGTGACAGGAAGAACATTTGATTATGGTAAAAGAATTTTTGAACTTATTGATTTAGTTAATAATACAGAGTTAAACGCTATGGTAATAGATGTAAAAAACGATAAAGGGATATTATCATATAAGTCGAATGTAAATATAGCAAAAGAAATAGGAGCTAATGATGTAGTTCTATCAACGAAATTTTCTGAAACTATGGAGATTTTATTACAAAATAATATATATCCTATTGCTAGGATAGTAACTTTCAAAGATAGAATAGTAGGTTCAAAAAGACCTGATTTAGTAATCAAACATAAAAATGGACAAGTGTGGAGAGATAACAAGGGAAACACTTGGTTAAACCCTTTTAATAAAGAGTCTTGGGAATATCCTATTCAATTGGCTGAAGAAGCCGCTTTGATGGGTTTTAAAGAAATACAATTTGATTATGTAAGATTTCCAACTGATGGTAATAGGAATAATATTGATTATGGAGATATAGGTAAAAAAACCAAAGCAGAGGCTATAGCAGAATTTTTAAGTTATGCTAGAGAGAGAATAGAACCTTTAGGAGCTCATGTGTCAGCTGATATATTCGGTGATATAATTAATGTAAAGGGAGATTCAGGTATAGGACAACATTTAGAAACTTTATCTGTAAATACAGATGTTTTGTGTCCCATGGTATATCCCTCACACTATGCATTAGGTTCATATGGAGTTGCTTATCCAGATTCAAATCCATACAAAATAATATACGAAGCATTGAGTAGAGCTGTTAATAGAATAAATAATGTTGATAGTACAGAAGGTGAAAAAGCTATTATAAGACCCTGGCTACAAGATTTTTCAGCAACATGGCTTAAACGTGACTATGGTCCTCATTATACACCATATGGTTCAGAACAAGTTAGAGCTCAAATTCAAGCAACGTACGATACAGGTTTAAAAGAATGGATATTATGGAATTCAAGTAATAGATACACAGAAGAGGCTTTTATTAGAGAAGAAGATCTGCAAGAAAATATTGAAGAGCAAAGTATTGATCATGACCAAAGCAATGACGAAGATAAAGCTAACAATGAAGAAATGAAAAACAATATTGAACAAGATGAAAGTAATAGTTAAGGATAGAAAAAGCAATATAAAATAACTTTATCTAAAATCAATAGACACTCACTTCTAAAGTGGGTGTTTCAACTTTCCTTACTTATGTAGGAGTAGAATCTCCTACATAAGCATCGATGTTTAGCTTTAGCTATAAGTAGATTACCAAAATCTTTGATTTTGAGTAAGTCACTTAGTTTCTTCATCAAACGAGTTCACTTTAGATTACTAGTGCCAGAAATTTATCTGGCACTACTTGTTATTTATAGATAAAAAAACTACTGATTATAAAAGTATAACTTTTAAATTTATATATAATAGAATTATGAAAATAAATATCTTTTTATAAAGAAAGCTTCTTAAGGACAGAAAAACGTATCAAAACATAGATAATTGTTCTAAATGACAAATTCTATATATAGTAGTTTTTGACATCAATATTATAGGATGCTACAATATATAGTACTTGGCTTAGAAAATTTTTTTATTTTAATTGGAGGGGAAAAAATGGAACTAAGTAGAAATGCAGAAAAGGTTCTTGAAAGAAGATACTTGATTAAGGATTTAAATGGAAATGTGATTGAAACTCCAAATGATATGTTTAGAAGAGTAGCTAAACATGTTGCAAAGGCAGATAAGGTATATGATGAAAATATTGATATAAAAGAAATAGAGAGTTTATTTTATGAAATGATGGTTAATCTTGAGTTTTTACCTAACTCACCTACATTGATGAATGCAGGCAAAAAATTAGGACAGTTATCAGCATGTTTTGTACTTCCTATCGAAGATTCAATGGAAGGAATATTTGAAACTTTAAAAAATGCTGCATTAATACATAAAAGTGGAGGTGGCACAGGATTTAGTTTTTCTAGACTTAGATTAAAAGGTTCAAAAGTAAAATCTACAGGAGGCGTAGCATCAGGCCCAATATCTTTCATGAAAGTTTTTAATGCTGCTACAGAGGCAGTTAAACAAGGTGGAACTAGAAGAGGAGCAAATATGGGTATTCTTCGAGTTGATCATCCTGATATACTAGAGTTTATCGAATGTAAAAAGGATAGTTCTGAAATAACCAATTTTAATATTAGTGTAGGAATAACTGAGAATTTTATGGAAGCTGTTGAAAAAGGAAAGAACTATTACCTTGTTGATCCGAACACTAAGAAGAAGATAACAGAATTGAGCGCAGAAAAAGTTTTTAAGTTAATAGTAGATATGGCTTGGAAAAATGGAGAACCAGGAATAGTTTTTCTGGATAGATTAAATAAGTTTAATCCTACTCCAGATGTTGGAGAAATTGAAAGTACTAACCCATGTGGAGAACAACCTTTACTACCTTATGAATCTTGTAACTTAGGTTCTATAAATCTATCTAAAATGATTAAGAAGAGTAAAAATGGATACACAATAGATTATAATAAACTAGGTCAAACAGTTGATAATGCAGTACATTTTCTTGATAATGTAATAGATGTAAATACATACCCTTTGGATATAATTGAAGAAATGACAAAGCATACTAGAAAAATCGGACTGGGAATAATGGGATTTGCAGACTTGCTCATATATCTAGGAGTACCATATAATTCACAAGAGGCTGTAGATATAGCTGAAAAACTTATGAAATTCATTGACAAGAGATCTAAAGAGAAGTCTTTGGAGTTATCTGAGAAAAGAGGAGTATTTCCAGCATATGAAAAAAGTATATATGTTGCTAAGAATATAAGACTAAGAAATGCAACAACAACTACTATTGCACCAACTGGAACAATAAGTATCATAGGAAATACTAGTAGTGGTATTGAACCTTTATTTGCAGTTTCATACATAAGAAATATTATGGATAATGATAAGCTTGTTGAAGTACATCCATTATTTGAGAAAATTGCTAAGGAAAGAGGATTTTATTCAATGGATTTGATGGAAGAAATCGCAGAAGAAGGATCGTTAGAGCATATAGATAGTGTTCCAAATGATATTAAGAGATTATTTGTTACATCTCATGATATTTCACCGTTATGGCACATAAAGATGCAGGCAGCTTTTCAAGATCATGTAGATAATGCAGTATCAAAAACAGTAAACTTTAAAAACGAAGCTACTAAAAAAGATGTAGAAGATGTATTTATGTTAGCTTATCAACTAGGCTGCAAAGGTGTAACAATATATAGGGATGGGAGTAGAGATAACCAGGTTCTTAGTAATGCTAAGAAAGAAGAAAAGAAAAATAGTGAGGACAATTTTGATAATACACTAGAGAATATAAAGCCAAGAAAGAGACCTGAAATTACAAATGGTATGACTGAGAAGGTTAAAATAGGCTGTGGAAATCTATACATTACAGTAAATTATGATAAAAACGGAATATGTGAAGTATTTACCAATGTAGGTAGAGCAGGAGGTTGTCCAAGTCAAAGCGAGGCTACAAGCAGATTGATATCAATTGCACTTAGATCAGGAATGGATGTAAATTCTATTATCGAACAGCTTAAAGGTATAAGATGTCATTCTACTTTACGTAAAAAATCTACAAATAAAGATATAAAAGTTTTATCATGTCCAGATGCTATAGGTAAGGCGCTAGAAAAAGTAATGAATACATATGTAGATATCGATGATGCATCAGCAGATGTTATTAACATTGAAATGCCTAATGAACTTAGTGAAATTTCAATGCCACTTTGTAGCAGTTGCTTGGATGATGATGTATTTATGAAACAAGAAATTTCAACTACAACAACAAATAACGATAATTCTGCGAATTGTCCCGAATGTGGTAGTGCAATTGAGCATGAAGGTGGATGTGTTATATGCAGAAATTGCGGCTTTTCTAAATGTGGATAATTACTTCATATGTTACTATTAACATAGTTATTAGAATAGTGAACTCGTTTGATGAAGAAACTAAGTGACTTACTCAAAATCAAAGATTTTGGTAATCTACTTATAGCTGAAGCAAAACATCGAGGCTTAGGTAGGAGATTCTACTCCCACCTAAGTAGGGAAATTTGTAACACCCACTTATAGAAGTGAGTGTCTAATGATTTTAGATTAACTCAAAG
>DAOUQG010000127.1 GCA_030625765.1 Thermohalobacteraceae bacterium
CAACGGGGACGGTTTGAAGTGACCCCTTGATTCATACTTGTTTAAACTTATTAATTAAAAAACTTGATTTTTTTAATTAATGAGTTACTATTATATTATCATATTAGAAAATTCTAATATGATAATATAATTTGAATTGTAGGTGATTTCATGAACGAAACTATTTTTAATCTAACAGCTTCATATTTAAAGGCTCTTTCGCATCCTACAAGACTTAAGATACTCAATATTCTTAAGGAAAATGAGTTATGTGTTTGTGTGATTTTTGAACAGCTTGAATTGGAACAATCAAATGTTTCTCAGCACCTGAAGGTCTTAAAGGATCAGGATATTTTAATAAGTCAAAGAGAAGGCTCTAACATCATGTATAAGGTTAAAGACAAGAATGTCTTTAAGATTTTAAACATAGTTAAAGAAAGCTTATTACAACAGCTTACTGAAACGCAAAATCAATTGACAAAGGGAGGGTTTTAATTGCTACAGTCATTATCATATTTTTGGTCATTTATAAAAAACATATTTTTCCCTTTTACATTAGTGGATAAGTTTTTGCACTATCTAGCAGATACTGCAAGTCCCTATATTGTAAAGTTTGTAAACTGGGTTCTTTCAAAGTTTGGTACAGAATTCACAGTAGGAGAAAGCTTCAATGAGTCTGTTAATTTCTTTATATATGACAGTTTTAAAATTATCATTTTACTTAGCTTTATGATATTTACAATTTCTTTTATAAGAAGCTATTTCCCGCCTGAGAAGGTTAAGGAAATGCTTAGTAAATTTAAAGGAATATGGGCTAATGTAGTTGCCTCAGTACTAGGAGTTTTATCTCCTTTCTGAAGCTGCAGTACTGTTCCTATTTTTATAGGATTTGTGGAGTCGGGTATTCCACTAGGCGTAACATTTACATTTTTAGTTACTTCTCCAATAGTTAATGAGATAGCACTTGGCTTCTTGTTTATTACCTTTGGATTTAAAATTGCATTGTTATATACATTAGCAGGAATGGTGATTGGAATAGTCGCTGGTATACTTATTCAAAAGCTTCATTTAGAACACTTGGTTGAGGAGTATGTATATCAAATTCATATGGGTGAAACTACAATTCAAGAAATGGACTTAAAAGCAAGATTATTATTTTCTTTTAGAGCAGTTGCAGACATAGTTAAGAGAGTATGGATTTATGTGTTTATAGGTATTGCAATTGGAGCAGCTATACATGGATATGCTCCCGCTGATTACCTAGTTAAATATGCAGGTCCTAATAATCCATTTGCTGTATTCGTTGCAGTAATATTGGGTATACCTCTTTACTCAAATGCTGTAGGAACAATTCCTATAGTTGAAGCTCTAATAGGTAAAGGAGTCGGAGTTGGTACCGCTTTAGCATTTATGATGTCAGTAGTAGCATTATCTCTACCAGAAATGATATTATTAAAGAAGGTAATCAAACCAAAGCTAATAGCGATTTTTGTAACAATAACTGGTATATCAATAATATTGGTTGGTTATCTGTTTAATATTATTTTATAAAACAATCTATAAATAATTAGGAGTGATTAGATGAATATTAAAATTTTAGGATCAGGATGTAAAAAATGTCAAATGCTTTATGATTTAACGAAAGAGGTTGCTGAAGAATTAAAATTAGATGCAACATTTGAAAAAGTTACAGAAATTAAAGACATCATGAGCTACGGAATAATGGGAACTCCTGGATTAGTAGTGAATGAAAAGGTTGAAATAGCTGGTAAGCTTCCTTCTAAAAAAGAAATTGTAAAAGTTCTTGAGCAGTATTTATAAAGCAAACTTAATAATATTTAAAAAACTAGAGAAAAAATCTCTAGTTTTTTTGTTGTTATATATTATCGGCTGATAAAAATTCTATTGAGCTATATACTCCTCAGTCTCTGTTCGATAAGTTAAGTAATATAGAGCTTTCAAAAAAAAGGACAAATTGTACCCACAAAAAAACACAAAAAAGTATTGTATCTGTATTGTATCCATTGTATAATATGTATAGATACAATATTCAATACATAAGGGGGTACAATCTATGAACAAGGACTTATCAATAACATCAAACAACAACAATAAAGTAAAGGATTTAGTTGTATCAGGCTTATTAATAGCTTTAGTCTTTATATCAACATACTTTATTCAGTTTCATCTACCAATTTCTCTTAATAGTGGAGGATTAGTTCATTTAGGTAATACAGTGCTATTCTCAGTAGCTATAGTTTTTGGTAAGAAACAAGGTGCGATTTCCGGAGCCTTTGGTATGGGCTTATTTGATATAGCTGCAGGCTGGACTATGTGGGCTCCTTGTACATTTGTAGTCAGAGGAATACAAGGCTACATGATTGGGCATATTGCTAATAAGAAAGGAAAAGACGGTAATAGCTTAGTATGGAATATAGTTGCTGTAATAATTTCATCTGTATGGATGATTGCAGGATACTTTATGTACAATGTAGTTATTTCACTTTTTACTCAAGCATCTACAGTAGAATGGGCTACTAAGTGGACTATTGCTTTAACCAATGCTTTATCATCAATACCAGGAGATCTTTTACAAACTGGATTTGGAATTATCGGTGTAATATTCTTAGTACCTGCTCTAAAAAGAATTAAAGGCAAAGCTCTATAATAAATATTTTATTAATCTTGGCTTAGTTAAATATCGTACTAATTAAAAAAACAAGAAAGCTTATCCATACATAGCTTTCTTGTTTTTTTAATTATAAAATCTACATGCAATAATTATTGCTATTTTCTTCTCTTATCCTTAGCCTTTAGCAATCTTGAGGTATCCAATTTATTAATTGAATTACCGTTATTGTTTTCATCACTAGCCTTTTTATTATCTTTTTGAATATCTATCCGGTTATCATCCTTGTTCTTTGTCACTGTCATAATTGACTTTTCTTTACTATCTTTTAAATTCTTTGGTTTTAACTTATTGCCTTTTCTAACAACAGTCTTTATGTTTTCACTTACTCGATCAGCATTTTGTACTACTTTATTACCTAATATTTTTATCTTATAGAACCTTAAATTCAATCTTCTAATAGCAATATCAATTATGAACAAAAATAAAGCTATTATTGTTAAAAGCCTAGATATATCCTTCATTCCATATATATTTTCAAAATCATCAACAAACACTTGCTTAGGGTTATTAATAAACTTCCCTTGAGCTTTATTTACTAAAGTATCTAGTCTATTCACAGATGATGTAATATCGTATTCCTTTGAATAGTTAACTGCTATTCCGTAATTAGCTGTATTTACAATATCATCATCCTTATATTGATTTGCTTTGATTATATAAACTCCATTTTCTTTTACATCAAACTCTCCACGGTATTCCCCAGGTTTTACAGGTATAAGCTCAATTTCTTTCTTTTCATTGTCAGGATTAATTATCGTAGCCTTTGTAATGAATTCTTCATCAAAATCTCCAATATTGTTTACTATAATTTCTTCAAAATTATCTATTCTTTTTGTTTCAATTAGTAAGTCTTCACTTACAGCTCTTGGTAATGTCCATTCCACCATGTTTTTAATAAAATCAATTCCATTTTGTTGTGCGAGGTAGCCTGAATTCCACCTACCGTTGAGGTCAGATGTCCAAGCAACACTTCTTCCAAGCCCATACTGCCATGTTGCAAGTATCGGTTCTTCCTTATCACTTATTAAAATCGTTTCTGCTCTATCCTTGCTTGAAGTTGAAATATACCCATCCAAGCTAGGGACTCCTTCGTTTAATGGATTGATTATCTCATGAAAATATCTTGCAGCTGGTGTAAATGTCCTATTGTTTAAATAAGCACCTGATGACAAAAATGTTTCCTTTGTAAATATATGAGGAATAGTTGTAAAATCGTCAACGAAATAATATCTGCCTTTTCCTTCATCAGCTATAGTCTTTAGCAGGTATTCATCAGATCCCTCACCTACTGCAACAGTAGAAACAGTTATTCCAGCATCTCTAATAGCATCTAACAATTCATAATATCCTGTTCTTTCTGCTTGTCCGTCGGTTAAAAGAATTATATGCTTGAGCTTTGAATCCACATCCTTAAGCGCTAGATACGCTTCATTCAGAGCTGGAATGATGCTTGTTCCACCGCCTGCTCTAATTGTACCGATACTATCAGAGATTTTATCTTTATTTTGAATATCAGTAAACTCAACTACCCATTGAGCAGCCCCATCAAAAGCAACTACACCAATTTTATCGTTTGGCTTAAGTGAGTCCAAAGCCTTTATTGCTGCTTCCTTAGCAATTTCAATCTTACTATATGCCCCTTGACCACCCATACTTCCTGACTTATCAATTACAAGCATTAATCCGAGACTAGGAATCTCACCCTTAATTTTCATCTCCATATCTACTGGCAACACTTCTTCAAGAGGAGTTTTGTAATATCCTCCTAAAGCAAAGCTATTTTCTCCCCCAGTTACTAATAATCCTCCTCCATAATCTCTAACATAGCTTTTTAAAGAATTGATAAACCCATTATTTACATGCTCTAATGAAACATCACACATAATAATTGAATTATATTTTATCAGTTCAGATAATGTACTAGGTAGCTCTCTATCCTTCAAATGAGTAATATTAATATCAGATGAATCCAAGATTTTTTCAATTTCTCTAGCTCCATTACTATCTCCATCAACCAATAATATTCTAGGCTTGCCTTTTACCTCTGTAAAGGTAGAATAAGAATTATTTTCAATAATACTATCAATTACTGGCATTATAACAGCTCTATATGATTTGAAACCACTTGCTCCTGCATTATCTCTAAATACAAATCTATTTGTTCCTTTCTCAATTACTGCATCCTTTTCCCCGACAATGTTTCTATCTGAATATAGAGTTATCTTAGTTTTTGTCTTCACATTACTGTAAATTTCAAGTAATATATCAAAACTCTGATTCTCATGCAGTATTTTGGGGATTTTTATATCCTTTAGCTGCACTTCATCAGCTTCTTTTCTATCTGTCTTATATATCTTTAAATCAATATTATTGTATTCCATCAAACTTCCTTCTTCGATGCTATCTCCTATGTTTTCTTCTCCATCAGTAAGAAGAACTATTCTTTTATGTGTATTTTCAGGAAGTAACGCCTGAGACATCATTAATCCTTTTTGAATATTTGTAAAATCTCTACCTGGGTTAGTTTCGAAATCAACATCCTCTAAACCATCTAACAAGGGTATTTCGACTTCTCCCCTCTGACCAAATGTAACCACGCCGATTTTATCCTTTTCAGCAGCATCTTTTAAAGCTTCATTAATAAAATCTTTAAATTGATCTTGATTATTTATAGTGCTTTCAGATAAGTCTACAGCAAATATAGTTGAGACAGTATCTACATATGTTTTAAAGCTTACACCACTCAAAGCAAGTATTAACAAAATCATTATTATACTACGGATAGCTATAATAGATCTTCTTCTTACTTTTGAAATAGAATTAAGTCCTTTAGAAAAATAGAAAATAAATATCAAGGTAATTGGTATTAATAATAATATCCATGGGTTATTAAAGCTAATGTCCACGATTATACACCACCCATTCTGTAACAAGTAAAAGTATTACACCAAACAGAAAAAAGTCTTTTATATTTCTCCCAGTTCTCACCCTTTGCTCATTCTTAATCAATTCTTCATCATCATGATTAGGAATTGAGTATATGTTTGATTCATTTGTAGTATCTATGTTTACTGCAAAATAGTTTTCAATCATCTTATCATTATATTTTTCTTGAATAGTATATACTCCTATATTATCAGTATCCGTATAAGGTGTTAAAGGAAATGGAGGTCCCTGTAATATTTTTTCTCCATTTGGATTTGTCACAAAAACCTCTGTAGTCTTTGGCATAGCCTCAATATTTATAGCCTCTCCAGATAACAATGATATGTTTTCCTGCTTGTTTAAATTTAAAGTATATTCTAAAACATTCTGAATAAATATCGGAAAATCAATCTTAAGAGGAAAATCTGTATTATGAATATCAAAGCCAATTACAACATATTTTTGATTATCCCTTTGTCCTCTTAGTATAATTGGACTATCATCAGATAATAAAACAGGTTCTGCCCAGCTTGGTGTATCAAACACCTTAGTTTCACCTATTGCAAAATCTAAATTAACATATTTAAATAATTCATCATGCAATAATGATAGCTTTCCACTCTTAACGTTATCAATTATGTTAGCTATACTATCATTAGGAGGATTTAGAACTATAACATTTCCATCATTCGGAAGGGTTTGTGGCAATAATCCATCATAAATATATAGATTATATCCACTGATATCTTCAATTGCTTCATTAGATTTGTATAATTCAATACTTTCATTAAGACTTAATGCCTTTTCTAAGAATATATTACCATCTGTTACTAATAAAGCCTTATTTATTTGACTATTGTTTACAACATGGTATCTAATATTATCCTTATCTAAGCTGTCCTTTATATCTAATTCTGCCTTAAGAATATTTACATTTGAAGGAACGTCATACAAATATATATTCTTACTTTCATTCTTTCCAATACTGATTTCCTTAATATCGAAAATATCATTATCAGCATATAATACCAAATCACAGTTATATTCTTTATCTGAATAGTTTGTAACTCTTGTAAATACTGCTAAACTACTTCCATCAAAGGTATAAGACATATTCTCAATAGCTAAGTTATCACCTTGTCCATTAATATGCTTAACAATCATATTGTCTAACTTATTAGTTACCTCTTTATCTGAATAAAAAAGAATCTGATAATTATCAATGTTTTCTACCATTGCTTTTATGAGAGAAATAGTATCCTCTATATTATCCTTACTATCACTAGCTTTTACAGCATTTAGTTTTTGAAGTAAAATACTCTTGTCATTTGAACTGCTTGCTATTATTTTTGGATTTTTATCCATAGCAATTAGCGTTATATATGTCTCAGGCTTAATATTATTTATTATCTCTCTTATTTCCTTTTTAGCTTCTTCAAATCTACTACCATCTACATCCTTACTTTGCATACTTGCTGATGAATCTAAAACTATAATAATTTCTCCTCCGCTAATCATATCAGAGAAAATATAAGGCTGAGTTAAGCTTAAAACTAGTAAAGAAAATAATAATATCTGTAGAAACAATAACAGATTTCTTCTTAATTTCTGCCAAGGTCTATTTGCTTCGATATCCTTTATCGCCCTTTCCCAAAGGAAATTGCTAGATATTTCAATTTCAACATACTGTCTTTTTAATAAATACATTATTATAATTGGTATTAGTCCAAGTAAAAACAAAAAAGACATAGGAGAATAAAAATTCATCAAATCACCTCAATATTCCTGCTTTAATAAGGCTGTCAAATATAATGCTTTCTATTGGAGCTTCATTTGAAATCAAAGCATACATACAACCATATTTTCTGCAAACTTCCTTTATTTCTGCTAAATAATCCTTAAATGTGTTTTGATAAGCATCTAAAATAGATGAAGTTATAGATATATCCTTAGCTTCATCAGTCTCACTATCAATAAATCTCATATCACCAGTGACCTGAGGGCTTATCTCTTCTTTTCTCAAGGTATGGATTACAATTATGTTTTGGTTCATATATGATAGATATTTTACTGCTTCCCCAAAATTCTTAGTAAAAATATCTGAAATAACAATAGATATGCCCTTTTTATATGGTCTTGATTTTATATAATTAAAAAAATCATTTTTATTATCAGAGCTAACGTTTTCAATATGATTTACCATCATAGGAAATGTTTTTTTGCCAGACAAAACTCCAGTATCATTTAGCGCATTGTCATTATACATATATATATTTACTCTATCCATATTTGATAAGCTTAAATATCCTATATATAAAGCAAGCTGCTTAGCTATTAAAGATTTTTTAGGTTCTCCAAAATCCATAGATTTAGAAGTATCTAGAAAAATATTTACTAAAACCTCTCTTTCCTCCATAAAAAGCTTAATAAACAGCTTTTCAAATCTTGCATAAGCATTCCAATCTATTTTTCTAAAGTCGTCCCCTGGAACGTACTCTCTAAAATCCGAAAATTCAACAGATGAACCTTTACTTTTAGATTTTCTAGCTCCACTATACCCTTTATTTAGAATCACATTTGAGTTCAGCTTTAGGTTCTCAAGCTTTTTTAAGAAGTTGCTATTTACTAGATTGCTTTTCATGCTATCAATCATTCCTTTCATATTACACAAAGCTCGAAAGATGTAAAATCAAACTACACTTGGATTTGAATAATTATCCTCGTCGTGAATTATTTTAGTGTTTCTTCCTTTTAAATTTCAATAAATGAAACGCTAAAATACCTGAACAGCGAGGAAAATTATTCAAATCCTTATCACCACTTTTCCAATTTAACTCTTTTTTCTAAGCAATTCACTAATTATATAATCACTAGTAATGTCATCTGACACTGCTTCAAAGTTTAATAATATTCTATGTCTTAACACTGGATAAGCAACAAAATCTATATCATCAAAAGAAACATTATATCTACCTTCTAATAATGCTTTTACTCTAGCTGTTTTGATAATAGCCTGAGC
>DAOUQG010000129.1 GCA_030625765.1 Thermohalobacteraceae bacterium
CAATTACTTAGGTTGGCTGTTTTTTAGTTCCCGGAAGAATTTAAAGCGTTAAACCTCAGGGGTTTGGGGATAGCGTCCTCATGTTATGCTCCTTTATTTAAGACATCACCAAATACGATATATAATTGATTAACCACAATACCCCAATTCCGATATTTTCGTGTCCACCTTCTGCTTATTCTTTCTGTTGAGGAAGTTCGATCCATACGGTTTTTTATACGAGAATTTTATTAAAAAGTATAGTGGAAAAGCTTTAAATTCCCTATACTACGTTTTATCCTATATCCATTTTCCTACTGAAGAATTGATTAATATTACCGTAGGCATTGTCATATCATTGATTCCTGAAACCTTAAAGAATACTACTATATTTCTAACTATTGATGATACGTTACAAGCCAAGTTTGGTTATAATTTTGATTGCTACTTTAAGCATTTTGATTATGCTAGTAAAACAGGAAATGCTTATCTTATTGGGCACTGCTAAAAGAGGTAGACCTAGAGTACGTTGAGATAGGCTTGATAAAACTACTTTCTCTTACGTAAAATTAGGAGATTACTATGTTGTAACAAAGCAAGTGATGACTCGGCTATTTGACTAACCTGTATACAATAAAAAAATCAGCTAGTTACTACTTGCAGGGAAAAAAGATTGCATAGTCAAACTTGTAAACTGGTAATTAGTTAAAATAAAACACAAAATACATCAAATTATGACAAAAATTTACTTGTAAAGTTATGAAGAATGTGGTAATATAATTCCAGTGGAATAATTACCATTATAGGTAACATAATCTAATATTTAATAATAACCAAAACATATAAATGAATACAAAAACTATAATTTTGACTTATGGAGGGGTAAATATGCATCTAGACGATAATTTCGGAGAATTTGGGGGATATTATGTAACTGATGAAGTAAAGAAGGTCTTAGAAGAGTTAGAAAATGCCTATATTAAATATAAAGAAACAAAAGAATTTAAAGAACTATATAAATATTATTTAAAGCAATATGTAGGGAGACCATCGCCTCTTTATTACGCTGAAAGAATGACTAAAAAATTAGGTGGAGCTAAGATATATCTTAAAAGAGAAGACTTAAACCATACAGGTGCACATAAGATAAATAATGTTATAGGACAGATGCTTCTAGCTAAAAAGATGGGAAAAAATAAGGTAATCGCTGAGACAGGAGCAGGGCAGCATGGAGTTGCAACAGCCACATGTGCAGCTCTTATGGGGATGGAATGTACTGTCTATATGGGTTCTGAGGATGTAAAAAAACAGTCTCTTAATGTTTTTAGGATGAAACTTTTAGGGACTACTGTAGTTGAGGTAAGTTATGGAACAGGAACGTTAAAGGAAGCTGTAGATGCAGCTATGAAAAGCTGGATAATAGAATCTAAAGATACATTCTATGTTTTAGGGTCCGCTTTAGGACCTCATCCTTACCCTACTATGGTTAAGGAGTTCCAGAAAGTAATAGGGGAAGAGGCTAGAGAACAGATTATTGAGCAAGAAAATAGAATTCCAGATATGCTAATAGCATCAGTAGGTGGAGGAAGTAACGCTATTGGATTGTTCAGCGGTTTTATAAATGATAAAAAGGTTAAAATGGTTGGAGTTGAAGCAGCTGGAAAAGGTATTGAAACCGGGATGCACAGTGCAGCTTTCGCGGGAAGCGTAGGAATCTTCCACGGAATGAAATCATACTTTATAGTAGATGAAAATAATGAACTTAGACCATCATATTCTATCTCCTCAGGACTTGATTATCCTGGTGTTGGACCTGAACATGCATATTTGAAGGATTGTGAAAGAGCAGAATACACATCAGTTACCGATGATGAAGCTGTAGATGCATTTAAGTTTCTTTGCAAAACAGAAGGAATAATACCTGCCCTTGAGAGCTCTCATGCAGTGGCATATGCTATGAAAATTGCTCCTAAAATGGACAAGGATGAAATAATAATTGTTAATCTATCCGGAAGAGGAGATAAAGATGTTAATACTATAGCTGATTATATAAATAACACTAAGTAAAAAAGACAGGGTGACTATGATGTATAGGTGAGAAGGGCCATAAAACTGTAATCGTTGAAATGCTGGATGCTCTAGCACCTAATGATGGAACAATGAAAACATTAATTGAAAAAATGTTTGAAGAATATAATACAGGGATATATACTGGTCATAAGTTAAAGAAGGTTGAAAAAGACGGTATAATCATAGAGAATAAGGATAAAGAAGAAAAGAAAATTAGCTACGACAGGATAGTAACAGCTGTAGGAGTAAAACCTAATAAAGAACTTGCAGAGAATCTAACAAGAGAGAATATACCATTTTATGAAATTTGAGATTGTAAGCTAGATACAACAAGGCTTATAAGCGATTCTGTGAGAGATGGATTCAATCTAGCTCTAGAAATTAAATTTATATTAAGCCCCACACATAATTGTGTGGGGTTATTTAATTTATGGTATAATATAGAAATAATTAAGGAGGATTAAATTTGAAAAAGTATAAAAAGATAGAGACTTATATTAGGCATATTAAAATAAATAACAAGTCAATTTTTTCAAAATAAAAAATATCCTTTTCAAATGGAAATGTGTTTTAATAGTAATTGCCAAAAAAACACAAAGGAAAGGATACGATAACTATGACATGGAAATTATTAGGAAAATGCAAAAAGTTTTTATAGAAAGTGTAAATAAACTTAAAGGCTCAGATAAAAAGTACATTAGCAGAAACTGCTCAAGTAATCGGTAAAGGTGGACAGTCTATTGTTGCTAAAGAATTTAATATTAGTCGTGATACTATACGAAAAGGTACTTATGAGTTAAAATCTGGCATTAGAATAGTTGACGCTTTTAATGCTAGAGGGCTTAAAAAGGTTGAGGAAAAGTTACCCAATTTAATAGAAGACATAAAAGATATTGTTGATTCGCAAGACTGATTCATTTTTTAAACATGCCTTAAAGAATAAACACAACAATTTTTTGTATTTTATGGCTGGTTACATAGCAATTTCTACTCGTGTAAATATTTATAATATTTTTTGCTATGCTATCAGTCTTTTTTAGCATTAGCTATTTTTACACGTTTCATATTTAATAAATAAATCTTAATTTATTTTAAAATAGATAGCTATTTAATAGAATTTGATAGTTATTATAACCTAAATTTATTTATGCTTATTATAGCATTCATATCAAATTTGAAATTATAAACAGCTTCATTTAAAATAGTATATATACATTTTGCATACAATATATATGTACTAAGGAATAACAAACCACAATATAGAGGGGTTGATGATTTGTCAAGAAGGGTTCAAAAAAGAAATGGTGACATTGTTGATTTTGATATTTCAAAGATCGCAAGTGCCATTTTTGCAGCAGCGAAATCAGTAGGAGGAGATGATAAAAAGGAAGCCAAAAGACTGGCGCAAATGGTAGCCAATATTTTGGATGAAGCCTACGGTGTAGGAATTCCTACTGTAGAGGATATTCAAGACATAGTAGAAAAGGTTCTTATTGAGGAAGGGCATGCTAAAACAGCAAAATCATACATAATATATAGAAAAGAGCATGAAGAGCTAAGAAACGTAAGAAATCTCTTTATGGACGCAGAGGGTCTTATTGATGAATATGTATCATTAGATGATTGGAAGATTTATGAGAACGCGAATATGGGCTTTAGTCTACAAGGATTAAATAACCATATAGTAGAATCTATTACGAAGAAATATTGGTTAAACAAAATTTATAAAAAAGAACTAAGATATGCACATATAAACGGTGATTTACATATTCATGATTTAGGGTTATTAGCACCATATTGCTGTGGATGGGATTTAGAAGCATTATTATTGCATGGTTTCAAGGGTGCTCCTGGTAAAATTGAATCAAAACCAGCAAATCATTTACAATCATTTTTAGGGCAGGTTGTAAATTGGTTATACACCTTGCAGGGAGAGGCAGCAGGTGCACAAGCAATTAGTTCATTAGATACATATGCTGCGCCTTTTATACATTATAATGGATTAGACTATAAGCAGGTAAAAAAAGCTGTGCAAACTTTCGTTTTTAATCTAAATATTCCTACAAGGGTTGGGTTCCAAACTCCATTTACAAATATTACGTTAGACATAGCACCACATCCTATGCTTAGGAACAACAGTGTTATTATTGGAGGTAAACCAAAGGATAAGACTTATGGAGAATTCCAAAAAGAAATGGATATGTTCAATAGAGCATATTGTGAGGTTATGATGAAGGGTGATGGTGCAGGAAGAAGCTTTAGCTTCCCAATACCTACAATAAACATAACTAAGGATTTTCCGTGGGACTCAGAAGTGGTAAACCATATTATGGAAATGACTAAAAAGTTTGGCACGCCATATTTTGCTAATTTCATTAATAGTGATATGAACCCAGAAGATGTTAGAAGTATGTGCTGTAGACTTAGATTAGACAACCGTGAGCTGAGAAGAAGAGGTGGAGGATTATTTGGTGCAAATCCTTTAACTGGTAGTATAAATGTAGTTACATTAAATATGGCTAGAATAGGATATTTATCCAAAACAAGAGAAGAGTTCAAAAAACGTGTAAGAGATTTGATGGAGAAAGCAAAGGAAATTTGTGAATCAAAGAGAGATGTACTTGAAAAATATATGCAGGCAGGATTATATCCGTATTCAAAATTCTATTTACAAGCTATAAAAGAGGCAGAAGGAGAGTATTTTAAAAATCATTTTAGTACTATAGGATTAAATGGGATGAATGAAGCTTGTGTTAATTTTCTTGGAAAAGATATAGCAACTGAGGAAGGCAACGAGTTCGCTATAGAGATTATGGAATTTATGAATAGAGTAATTCAGATATTCCAAGAAGAAACAGGAAGCTTATGGAATTTAGAAGCATCGCCAGCAGAAGGAGCTGCATATAGATTCGCAAGAATGGACAAAAGAATGTATCCAAACATTATTACACAAGGAAAAGAAGAACCATATTATACTAACTCTACTCAGTTACCTGTAGGACATACGAAAGATGTTTTTGAAGCAATAGAACTACAGGATAAATTGCAATCAATGTATACAGGTGGAACTGTTTTTCATGGATTTATGGGTGAAGAAATTGAAAGTATAGAGACTGTCAAACTATTGATTCAGAGAGTATTTGAAAATAGTACAATACCTTATTTCACTATCACACCTACATATAGTATATGCTTAGATCATGGGTATCTTAAAGGAGAACAATTAACCTGTCCATATTGTGGAAATGATACGGAAATATGGACTAGAGTTGTTGGTTTTCATCGTCCTGTGCAAGCATGGAATCAGGGTAAAAAAGCTGAATATATGGATAGAAAGGAATTTGATCCAGACTATAGCTTAGCAAACAAAGAAAAACAGCAAACTGCTTAAACGAGGTGTTATTATGAAGTTTAAAGGTCATCAAAAATCTTCATTTATTGATTATCCTGATAAAATATCTACTGTTTTATTTACAGGTGGATGTAACTTTAGATGTCCTTATTGTCACAATAGTGAGCTTGTAAATAACTTAGAAGAAGATATCCTAGAGGAGTATGTTTTTGATTTCTTAAGGAAAAGAAAAAAGATGCTTGATGCAGTATGTATTTCTGGTGGAGAACCTACAATGAATGATGATCTATATGATTTTATTATAAGAGTGAAAGAATTAGGGTATTTAGTTAAAATAGATACTAATGGAACTAATCCTAACATGATTAGAAGACTGATAAAGGATAATTTATTAGACTATATTGCTATGGATATTAAGGCTCCTTTAAAAAAATACAAAGATATCACAATATTAAATGTAGATATAGATGCTATAAAAGAGAGTATAAATATTATAATTAATTCTGATGTTAACTATGAATTTAGAACTACTATTTGTAGAGAACTGTTATCTAAACAAGATATTAGAGATATGGCTGAATATTTGAAGGGTAGTAAAAAGTATGTATTACAAAATTTCACAGATACTGATACAGTTCTAATTGGTAGGGATCAACTTCATCCTTATGATGTAATAGAATTAGAAGAATTAGGAAAGGAAATTGAGTCATATTTTGATGCATTTATGATTAGATAGTGATAGTAACTAAAAATCACACAAAATAAATAAAAACAACAGACTACATGAAAAAATTAGTCTGTTGTTTTCTATTTCTGTACCTTTTATAAAAGTATAACCCATATGTTAAGATAAAATCTTAATAATAACTTCATATAGATTATGTGCAAATTCATCTTGATCTTCCACGATATTATTAAAACTATTGTGTATATAATTCATTGAACTTGACATCAAAGTTATTCTTGTGACTGTAGCATTAAATTTGTCAAGATTTTGTGGAAGTATTCCTTCCTTTATACCTTTTTCAAAGAAGGTATTGAATATTTCATCAAATTTTAATCTCATTTCATTTAATTTTACCATCAGCTGCTTTTTCATATCAGGGCTTAACATACTACCAATATTTTGTGAAATAAACATACTATGAATATTACCATTGATACTTATAGTATTAATAATTCTATGAATTAAATTAATCAAAGAGTCTTTAAAGTTTAGCTCTTGTTCTTCGTTAATATTTAAGATAATATCCATACTCTTTTCCATTAAATATGCAATAGATTCTGTAATGATTTGATCTTTATTATCAAAATATTCGTAAACAGTACCTTTGCCAATCTGTGCTTTACTAGCAATATCAGAGATTTTGATATTTGAACGAACTCCCTGTTCTTTCATAATATCAAGAACTGCATTGAAAATTAATACTTTCTTAGCCACCATTTATAATTATCCCCCAATTATTAAACTGTTTTTTTCAATCTTTTATCTAACCCAGTATATATAACAGGAACAATGATTAAAGTTAATACTGTAGCATAGATCAAACCACCAATTGCAGTAATGGCCATAGGCTGCATCATTTCTGCATTTTCACCTATTCCTAATGCCATAGTAGATAAAGCTATTATTGTAGTAAGTGCAGTCATAATTATTGGTCTCAATCTAGTATTACCAGCTTCAATAACAGCTTCATAAGTTGTTTTGCCGTCACCTTTAAGTTGATTGATATAATCTACAAGAACAATACCATTGTTAACAACAATACCTGCAAGTATAATCAATCCTATAAATGCAACAACACTTATTGGTGTTGAAGTGATAAATAAAGCTAAGAATCCACCTGTAAATGCTAATGGAATAGTAATCATTACTATGAATGGATATAGCAGTGATTGGAACTGAGATGCCATTACCATGTAAATCAGAACTACTGCAAGTAATAGAGCATACAATAATGATGTTAGTGAGCTTCTGATTTCTTCTTGTTCACCCTGAATCTCTATAGAATATCCCTCTGGAACTTCATACTCTTCAATTTTTTCTTGAATCTCATTTCCTACTAATCCAATATTATACCCTTCGTCTATTAAAGCAGATACTGTCAATGTTCTAGATTGTCCTTGTCTATTAATTGACGCATAACCAGTTTGTATTCCGATATTAGCAATATCTGATATTTTTACATCTTCACCCATAGGTGATTTAATAATAAGATTTTTAATAGCTTCAATATCGATTTTTTCATTATTTGAGTCTTTTTCATATACGTTTATATCATATTCATGTCCATTCAAAGTAACCTTAGATGCGCTATTATCAACATTTATTAAGTCTTTTACAGCCATGAATACCTGAGCAGCTGTTAGACCTTTTTCAATACTTTTCTCTCTATCAACTGTTATTTTTAATTCAGGAGAAGTTTTAGAAATACCGTTATTAATCTCGGTAGTTCCTTCAGTGTTTTCAATGATACTTGCAATATCATTAGCGATATTTTCTAATGTAGATATTTCATTTCCTTTTACTACAATTGAAATGTCTGAGCCTGTCATAGCAGACATATTCATGCCTTGCTCTGCAATACTGATATCACAGTCGAATTGCTCAGTAGCATCTTGAATCTCTTGTTTTATCTCATCGGTTGTTTTTGTAATATCATTTGACAATAGAACATACATGGTGGCAGAGCTGTTTCCACTCATCATTGCAAACATTGCATTTCCACCAACCATTGCACTTACAGTTTCGATGCCTTCAATCTCACCTATAACAGAGATTAATTCATCTAGAGTCTCTTCAGTTTTTTCAAACTCTGTACCTTTTGGCATATCAACAGATATCATGATTGTGCCTTGACCTGAATCAGGCATAAATTCGGTTCCAATTCTTACTGATAAGAATATGCTACTTCCAAATAACACCAACACCAAGATTATTACTGAAATCTTATGCTTTAGTGAAAACTTAAGAACAGAAGTATATATTCTTTTTATAGTATCTAATACCTTATGTTCTTTATTAGTTTTAGATTTTATCATCATTTTTGAAGACATCATTGGAACTAATGTTAGAGCTATTATTAAGCTAGCTATAAGTGAGAATGAAATAGT
>DAOUQG010000087.1 GCA_030625765.1 Thermohalobacteraceae bacterium
TGGTATAATTCAAGTATAGGAAGATTCATGACAGAAGACACATACACAGGAACCTTGACAAATCCACAAAGCCAGAACCAATATACATATGTAATGAATAATCCAGTTAATATGTGGGATCCAAGTGGACATGTGCCTAGCTGGGTAGGGCAAAGTAAGCATTACACAACTATACCAGGTACACGTTATGTAAAAGATTCATACGATTTAATAAGTACTAATTCATATAGTTCAGGATGGAAAGTAATAAACACAATAGAATCAATAAGGCAAATAACTTATGAATATAGAGCTACAAATACTACAAATATGTATATATAGATGGAGGATTACACCTTCATCTATATACTATATTAGTATATAAGGAGGTAGGTAAATTGAAATCCCCAAGTATATTTATAATAGTTATTATATTATTTCTTAGATTCTTAAGTGTATTATATATTCAAAACTATAATTTGAAGAATTGTGAAAATATAAAGAAGATAAATGTATTAAATAATGAACTTAATGAAACAGTTCAGAACGCAAGTACAGATAAGAATAACAAAAAAGAAAATTATGTAGTATCCGAAAACTTAATTAGTAAGTATAGTATAAAACAAATAGATGAGGGAATTGAAATCAAAAATTTTCATTATGCACTTAATCAGGAAAAATATTTTCTAGTAAAAAAAACTATAGAAAACGACGAAGATATAGGATTTATTCCTATTTTCAAAACATATTTTGATGATATTTATGTTTCTAGTATATTATTAGTTGACTACAACTGTTGGGAAGAATTTAAGTTTAGAAGAAATCGTTCAATAAAGCCAGTTATGTGGTTAGATAATGATAAAGCTATAGTAATAGATTCTCTCAACATGTTTATTTATGATGTTAATAAGAAAACAAAAGAAATACTAGAATTACCAAAAGGAGTAACCTGTATTTATGATATTGATATAAACGATAAATCGAATAAATTGATTCTCACTACAGATTTTTCTATTAAAGGAGCAAATGAAGCTATTTATACTTATGATTTTGAAAAAAAATCATATGAGGAACTATATTCTTATACTAAATCACATTATATTGAATGTATGTGGGGTATAGGTGATAATGTTTATTTTGATTCAATAGATGAAAACAATAAAAAAGTAATAAAAAATATGGATATTTCTACAGGAGAAATTAAAGATTTTAAAGAACAATCATATCTATTAAATATATCTACAGATTATAGATATTTAACATATGTAGATGAAAAGAAAAAACTGACAATAATCTTTGATTTAGTAAAAGAAAAGGCTTTTGAAATGCCAATTACTGAAGAACTTGAGTGGAAATATTCTAAAAATCAGTTTGCGTCTGTTAGTTCAAATTGTTGTATAAATATAGTTACGATTAATGATACTAATATTGAGATTAATAAGTATGATATGAGCAATCTATTAAGTGATGGTGAATACATATATAATTTACAATTTCATAATGATAAATTGAGATTTGACATTGTAAATATTAATATTTACGATAACGGGTATTATAAGATAGCTAAGAAAATAAATAAGGTAGCTACATATGAGATTATTGTTGAATAGATTAAAAGTGGGACAAAGGGTCGGGTTCTGCGTTCCAGTTCAATAAAAACAGAGAATTAGCTACTTAGGTTGATTCTCTATCTTTTTTCATTACACAGCAAATGGACAAGTAATATCAAAGAAAATGTTCGACTACACGGATTAATAACCCTAGGAAAAGAAGAAACACTAAATACAAACGGCGGATTAATATATAATGGACTAGGGTAATGAACTAGGGGACAGGAACCTTGTCCACTTTTAAGTGGAAGGGCTTTTGATGCGACAATCTTTGACGAAAATGGAAATGCTCTTAATGGTAAAAGTTTTATTAAACCTGAATTAGCAGAATTAGCAAATGATGTAGGTCTAAATTGTGATATTAAAAATGATTATGTCCATTTTTATGTAAAATAAGGAAGGGAGAACTATAATGAAATTTGAAATAAGGTATAAAGTTATGTTATTTATTGTTCTAAGCATAATGCTATTATTATATTTGACATTGAATTTAATGTCTGATGTTAGACTGAAAAAAGATAATTATAATACAGATGAATTGAATGTAAGCAATACTAAAGAACTCGAAATTCAAGAGAATAAAATTTTCCCTGCATATGTATTTGCAAACAGTGATGGGGACAAGTTGATAACTTTCATTGAGAATAAAGACATTACTCCTGTACAAGAAGTTAATCACGTTATTAGTAAAAATGGGATTTTTAAGATCAATTACTTAGGTTATCAGGAATCAAAATCAACTTATAATCATAGAGAGACTATGTATGAATTTGATAATATGCCTGGGCATATATTTTCAATTGAGGATGGAGTAGTATTTCCAAATGAAACGTGTCTCTTAATCAATAAAGACTACTTTCCGTTAGAGTCTGTTTTAGAGATTAGAGAACAAAATAATGTTGAAATGTCATATAAGTTGTTATCTTCTATAGAAAATGAAAGAAAATGCAAAGTCAAAAAAGGCTGGATATTAGCAAGAGGTGATTCTTGGGATGTTGGGTTAGTGCAATTTGAAAAGAAAGAGAATGACATGTTGGCTAGTATTATACTAATAACAAATAATGGATTGATTTTTAAAGATTATCCAGCACAGTATGATGAACAATCGACATGGAGACTTGAGGATTATGCAGAAATTGATCCTATAATGTTTAGAATTAATTTTGTTGCTCAGGATGATGAGGGTTATCTAATATGTGTTTCTTGGAGTTCTTATGAGAGTGAAGCTGTATTTTTATTAAAAGAAAAAGATGGACTATTAATAGATTTAAATATAGATAGTGGTAGATATATATTACCGATGTAAAATTATTTAATTACAATAATGAAGCAAAGTGGACGAGTGTACAGTGAAGTGCACCCCAAAAGTTAGACACAAAATCTAACTTTTGGAGGTGTACTTCACAGGTTTGCTGTCCACTTTCTTATCAACATGAATAATATTCTTCTGCTTCCAATTCTATAAATAGTAAGCTTTCAAAACATTATTCATGATATATTCTCATCAGTAGAATAAGAAATAATAAAATGTTAAGGTGATAGAAATACTGACTTAAAAGTATTGTTACTGGCAAGTAAGTGACATGGGGACGTGACGAGACTGCTGAAAAAGTACCTTTTTTGAAAAACAGCTCAGTAATAATGCGGGATTGAGAGCCTGAAAATCAAAAAAACATGACTTTTTCAGTGGACTCCTATCAACTGCACAGCAGTTGTAAAAAGAATTAAAATATTCCTCGTTTGTATTTTGATGATTACAATGATAGGTTAAGCAATTAGTCTTCTAGTTCATAACAGTTTAATAGTAATATACCCATTAAAAAACACAAAAAAAGTAAAAAAGTGACAAAAAATTGCCACTTAGACACTAACATCACAGGTGTCTTCAACAAATAGAGTTAAATCCTCCATTAAATCTACTATCTTAAAACCAGGATTAAAACTACCGTCTTTCTTACGAATTATTCTTATTTTAGGTCTTGTTGGGTTTGAGGCATAATTTTCTATAACTAGTCCCTTTTCTCCAGTATTTAGCAAAACTCCAATTCCACGAGGATAAATAGATATATTTTTTAAGAAAACTCTATATATATCTTCATCAAGTTTGTTTCTAACTTGAGATTCTATAAATTCTAATGCTTTGTAAATAGGCATATTATTACTATATACATTATCAGAAATTGCAGAATCAAACATATCACATATAGATACAATTCTTACATATTTATTAATTCTGCTGGCATCTAAACCCATAGGATAACCACTACCATCTAATCTCTCATGATGCATAAGAACAATCGTCTTAACAAAAGCAGAAATACCGCTATTATGTTTAATCATTTGATAACCATAAGTAGGGTGGCTTTTAATATTCTCAGACTCTTCGCGTGATAGTTTATCTGATTTATTTATTATTTCAAGAGGAACTTGAGACATTCCAATATCATGCATTAGTGCACCTGTGCCTAGATCAATAAGCTGATTTCTGTTGAACCCTATGCCTTTACCTGTTAGAATAGCTAAAACAGCAACATTTACACTATGAATATATGAGGATAAATCAGTACTCATCATTTCGACCATATTATATAGACTAGTATTGTTTTTTAGAAGATTTTCTAAAATTACATTAATAGAGTCTCTAACAGTTTGATATGATCTTGAAGTAACAAACTGTTTTTTTTTGTTTCCTTTTGCTTGTACTCTCATATCTTTGAAAACGTGTTTAACTGTTTCGACTGCTTTGATTTTGACTTCCAAATCAATGGCGTTATCTATATCAATATCAGCTGAGAGTTCATCATTTATATATACAGCAGGTATATTTTTTTCTTTTAAGCTCTTGATAAAACTATTAGATAACTCTACATCCATATTGAGCAGCAGGTTGCCATTGGAAGTATATACAGGTTTTCCTAATTTCATTCCAATTTTTAAGTTTTCAGTATTTACAATTCTCACAGTAAATTCTCCTTTATACTAAATAGACTATCAATTACATTATACTAAATATGAAATACAATATAAATGATACCATTTTCCTATATATTTTCAAATATATATTTTGTAAATACTTAAGAAATTGCTATAAAGTTTTCATAAAATACGTATTATTCTTCATCAATGAAATGTTTATACGCAGTATGACGGTTCCCTCGCTTCATTGCTTAAAAGGTAGTCTCAAAAAAAAAAAAAACACTCCAACTATTGACACTAATACCTTTTATAACATATACTGTAAATTAGTAACATGATATATTTAAAGAAAATGACAAATATATGCATAATTTTCAAAACATTTCAGCCCTCAATTATTGATTTAAATTATATAAATTAACTGTGTTAATAATCAGAAAATTCCTCATGAGAATTTTCTGTAAAAAAATGAAAATTCAAACCGTTTAGTTATGTATATTTTAAATTTACAAATGAAATTTTGTATATTTTATAATGTACATAACTAAGATTTATGTACAAATAAAAAGATGGGGGATTTTTTATGAAAAGAAAAATTTTATTGGCACTCACGTTAGTTTTTTTACTTCTTAGTACTTCAATTTCACTATCTTCTCCACAGGAGAAAATAACATGGAGTAAGCTTCATGGAACACCAGAATTTATTTCTGGACAATTAACGCAACCTTCTACTGAAAAAGCTGAAGGTGTTGTTTTTAAGTATTTAAACAAAAACAAAGAAAAGTTCAAATTTGGAGAGAGTGACTCTAAACAATCATTCCAAGTTATTTCTATCGAAAAAGACAAACTAGGATACACTTTCTTAAGATTACAACAAGTGTATAAGGGTATTCCTGTTTTTGGTTCAACTCAAACAGCACATGTTAATCAAGATGGTGTGCTTACAAGTATTTCTGGTGCAGCAGTTCCTAATCTTGATAAACATGATAAGTTAAAATTAGATAAGAAAATAAATAAAAATGATGCAATTAAGAATGCTCAAGCAGATCTTGGCTTTGAGCCTGAGTATGAAAAAAATCCTAAGGCTGACCTAGTGGTTTACTATCACGATGATGAAGCTAGATACGCATATTTAGTAAATCTGAACTTCTTATATCCAGAGCCAGGAAATTGGAACTATTTTATTGATGCAGTTACTGGAGATATTATAAACAAATATAATTCTATTAATTATGGAAAACCTGTACCAATACCAACAACTGGTGAAGATAAAATAGGTATAGGCACAGGAGTATTAGGGGATACAAAAAATAAAAACACTCTTTTATCTTCTTCTTTATATTATCTAGTTGACAGAACACGTGGTAATGGAATCCAGACTTTTAATGGTAACAACAAAACAAGACTTCCAGGAACTATATGGACTGATTATGATAATGTTTTAAATGATACTTATGACCACGCTGCTGTTGATGCTCAACATTATGCAGGTATAACATATGATTTCTATTTTAATAAATTTGGTAGAAACAGCTTCAATGACAATGGGGCAGTTATTAAATCTACTGTTCATTATGGTTCTAACTATAATAATGCTTTTTGGAATGGTATTCAATTAGTATTCGGAGATGGAGATGGAAATGTGTTAATTGAGGTTTCAGGTGCAATAGACGTTGTTGCACACGAATTAACCCATGCAGTTACTACCTATACTGCAGATCTTATTTATCAAAATGAGTCTGGTGCTTTAAATGAATCCATGTCTGACATTTTTGGAACTGCTGTTGAATTTTACGCTAATAATAACCCAGATTGGTTAATTGGAGAGGACGTATATACTCCAGCTATAGCAGGCGATGCATTTAGGTCGATGGAAGACCCTACATTATATGGAGACCCAGATCACTATGATGATAGATATATAGGTACTCAAGATAATGGCGGAGTTCATTGGAATTGTGGAATTATAAACAAAGCAGCGTATTTGATTAGTGAGGGAGGAACTCATTACAACGTTACTGTTAATGGAATCGGGATAGATAAGATGACTGAGATATTCTATCGTGCTTTAACTCAACACTATACTGAATCTTGTACATTTAGTCAAGCAAAAGCAGCTACAATTCAAGCAGCTAACGAATTGTATGGTACTGGAAGTACAGAAGCACAAGCTGTCGCTGATGCATTTACAGCCGTAGGAATACAATAGATTATTTATCATAATACAATTATAAATAACATATAAGGAACAACAAAACCTCCGAAGTTGGATTCTGAAATGAAGAATTTACAGAACTTACTTAAGGAGGTTTTTTTTATCCTGTATTGCGTTCATAGAATGTTGCTTAATTACTATAATAGCCAAAAACAACAAAGACGACATAAAAGATAAAAAATAAACAGTGGACAAGACTATGGTAAATATGACAAGCTAGGACAATGAAACAAATATGGAATATATAAAAACGGAGATGAACTTGATATACCAACAAACATAGAAAAAATAACATACTAGTACCAAGGACTAACAAACATACTACACAAAGAATATTCAGACAAAGATTCGCCATACTCAGAATACTTTACAGCAAACGGACAAGTAATATCAAAGAAAATGTTCGAACTACATGGATTAATAACCCCAGGAGACGAAGAAACACAAAGAATAACAGTGTTAATAATCATAATGCAAAACCTTAAACAGAAATCAAGATTATAGGTAGTTCTTAAATAAAAAATATGTATATAGTCTTATATTTATACTTTCCTACATATGCAGGATTTTTTTATCTTACTAGAATATATACAAGTGTTACAAAATACAACAAATCAGGAGGCATTTTGACGAAAAAATCGATAGCGATTTTTATTACTATATCTTTGATATTAACAGCAATTAGTTTACATACTTTTGCTGCAAGTCAAGATGAAATTTCAGTAATACTTAATGGTGAGAAATTAGACCTTGAAAACTTACTAATAATTGAAGATGAGAATTTATTAGCTCCAGTAACATCTTTGTTTGAAGCTTTAGGTGGTGTAGTTAACTGGGATGAAGCAACAAATACTATTACAATTACAACAATAACTGAAACCTTAGAATTAACTGTTGGAAGTAATATTGTTAAAGGTTTTTCTGATATAGTAGAATTGGACGAACCTGTGAAAATTATAGATGGAAAGGCATTTGTTTATGAATTAAGTGAAATGATATTTAATGAAAATTACAATGAAGCTACATTATTAAAAATTTATGAAATAATAAAAACTTTTGATACAACGGAAGAAGAAGAAATACAAAACTATATGCTTATATTAAGCGATGAAGATATCAAACAGGCTATAAAGAGTGGGCAGAACATTTTATATATCTCAGATTATTATGATTATAGAGTAGATTGTAATAGAAATGGTGATACAACATATATTGGATATGACATCAATATGAAACCTTATTTTTATACTTTAGTTGATCAAATTGAGTTATTAACACCTTATGGATATAACGGAGGGGCAGGTTCTCCGTATACAAATAAAATTGAGAGGACATCTGAAATAAGATATAATGTTATTGTAAGATGATGAAAAGATTATAAGACCGCATTAATAAGGTATATTTTGCGATAAGGGGCAAATATGAATATATTTTTTTGTCACTTACTAAGTATTATTTAATATAATACAACTAAAATTTTACATACTAACAGAGGTGAAAAAATGAGTTACAAAGGGAAATTTGTTTCAGTAATAATTCCAGCAGCGGGATTAGGTAAAAGAATGCAATACAAAGAGAATAAAATGTATATATTAGTTAAAGAAAAACCTATTTTATCTTATACAATAGAAAAATTTAATACATGTGAGTATGTAGATGAAATAATTATTGTTACAAGAAAGGATGAATTAGATTATTGTAAAAATAAAATAGTTAATGAAAATAATTTTTATAAAGTAAAGAAAGTAGTAGAAGGAGGAAAAGAAAGGCAAGATTCTGTGTATAATGGAATAGCTTCTATAGATAAAAAATGTGATATAGTATTAGTTCACGATGGAGCAAGACCATTCGTAAAAGAACAAACAATTTTTAATAGCATAGAGGGAGCTATCGAAAATGAGGCATGTGTGGTTGGCGTTCCTGTAAAAGATACTATTAAGATAGTAGACAAAAGTGATATAGTTGCAGGCACTCCAGAAAGAAGCAGTCTATGGGCTGTGCAGACTCCTCAAGCATTTTCTTATGAGCTTATAGTAAGGGCTTATGAAAATGCAAGAAAAGAAAGGATCATTGCAACTGATGACAGTATGCTTGTGGAGCAACTAGGATATAAAGTTAAAATGATATTGGGAAGTTACGAAAACATTAAAATAACTACACCAGAGGATTTAAAAATGGCAGAAATCTTCTTAGTTGCCAAATAAGTGGTGATGAAAATTAAAATTAAAGAGTATGCAGTTTTTATACATTTTGAGTATTAAGTATGCGAAAAACAAGTGTCGTAATTTATACTAATATGATTGGAAATATCTATAAAATATCTAAAAGGGAGTTGGATATATGCGTGTTGGAATTGGTTATGATGTACACAGATTAGTTGAAGGAAGAAAGCTCATACTTGGTGGAGTTGAGATTGAACATGAAAAAGGTTTATTAGGACACTCAGATGCAGATGTGCTTATACACGCTATAATGGATAGTATTTTGGGAGCACTAGCATTAGGAGATATTGGCAAGCATTTTCCTGATACAGATAATATTTTTAAGGATATTTCAAGCATGAAGCTTTTGAAAAAGATAGCATGCTTGATGGACGAAAAAGACTATAAATTAGGCAACTTAGATTGTATTATTGTAGCTCAAAGACCGAAAATAGCACCTTATATAGAAGAAATGAGGTCAAACATAGCTGATATTTTAAAAACTGCAAAAGAAAATGTGAATATCAAAGCCACTACTACAGAAAAATTAGGATTTGAAGGCAGAGAGGAAGGTATATCTGCACAGGCGATTTGTTCTATTATAAAAGAGTAAAATGACTTAATAGTTATCATGACAAAGATTATAATAAATATAATGTTAAGAAATTGTTAGATAATCAACAAATAATTGTATTTTTATGGATTTATATGTAAAATGTTCTTGGAGGTGAGATTATGATACAGGTAAAAGATTTATGTAAAAGCTTCAAGAAAGTAGATGCAGTTAAGAAAATTTCTTTTAATGTAGAAAAAGGAGTAGTATTCGGTCTTTTAGGAGAAAATGGAGCAGGAAAAACTACTACTTTGAGAGTGTTAGCTACAATGCTAAAGCCAACTGGTGGTACTGCAAATATAAATGGAGTAGATTTAGTAGAAGACCCTGAAGGTGTAAGAAGTCAAATAGGTATCCTCTTTGGGGGAGATACAGGGCTGTATGATAGATTAACTGCAAGGGAGAATATTGAGTATTTTGGTTTATTAAATGGGATGGATAAAGACGAAATATCTAATAGAATAAAAGAATTATCTGATATGCTTGATATGAATGAATACATTGAAAGAAGAGTTGGAAAGTTTTCGAAGGGTATGAAGCAAAAAGTTTCCATAGCTAGGAGTATAGTACATGATCCTGATGTAATGTTATTTGATGAGCCTACTTCAGGACTTGATGTAACATCTATAAGGGTAGTACAGGATTTTATTACGAGATTAAAGAATCAAGGTAAGACTATTATTTTTTCTAGTCATTCTATGAACGAAGTTGAAAAGCTGTGTGACAAGGTAGGCATTATACATAAAGGAGAAGTAATTGAAATATCCACCATAAAAGAGCTTAGAGAGAAATATGAAGATATGGAACTCGAAGATATTTTTGTGAAATTGGTAGGTGGTCATAATGATTAATAAATATACATGGATAGTATTTAAAAAAGAACTAACAGATATATTTAGAGATAAAAAAACAATTATTACAAGTATACTTATACCT
>DAOUQG010000003.1 GCA_030625765.1 Thermohalobacteraceae bacterium
ACGCTCGGGTTGCACCTCTGCATAGCCCTATCCTCTTAGTTGCATTTAGAGTATAACCTTATCAGTTTTTACTATACTCTAATAATTAAATATATCTGGTGGTATGATTACATTTGTTGCAATTGTTTTTTCAATTCAGGAATAAAAGTTTTTGAAAAGAATAATAAAAAAGTGTTGATTTCTTGAGTAAATAAATATAGGATGTTTATTGTGATTTATTTTGTATGGAGGAAATGAAGATGATGAATTAGCTGTTAAAGCAACAAAAAATAATTATATGGGGTAGATAATAATGGAAAACTTGATAATAAAGAAAACAATTGTACATATTCTTGATAGTAATATTCAGATACCTATCTTATCCGAACAAGAGCATCCATTAGATGATAGTATCAATGAATTTCTTGAAAAACATATCATGAAAATTATGAAGGATGATAATTTGAGAGAGGCTCAGTTTATAGATTCCCAAAGTAAGATAATGCAATTATGTACATCTTTTTGTGATAATAGTGAAAATTTCAATGAATTTACTTCAAAAACTGCATCAATTTTATTTGATATTATGTTGCATTATCCAGATATTCCTTCAGCTGATGTGATTATTTGCTTATTTGATATAAATAATACATTATACCTTGGGATTTTAAAGCTGAATTATAGACATTCATACATTCATTATGTAGAGTCAAATGAAGATGGGAAGTTAAATACTATAATCAAACAGAAAACTACTTTACCATCAGAAAATCAGAAAATTGAGGAATGTGCTATTATAAACTTAGACGATTTAAGCATCAAGCTGTTAGAAAAACAATATGAAATTAACGGCGAAAAGGTTTATTATTTTTCTAAGATGTTTTTAGAATGTGAAAGTAAAATGTCAACTAATGAAAAAGTTAAGCTTTTTACAAAGGCTACAAAGAAGTTTAGTAAGAAATACTTAGATGAAGACTTTTCAAAGCAAGCTGAAATAACAAAAGCCATTGCTGAGAGTATAAATACAAAGGATTCAATAGATGTAGTGGAAGTGGCTCACAATGTATTTAGAAAAAATCCTGAATTAAAAAAAGAATATATAGATCAAATTGAAGAAACTGGGCTTAAAGAAAAAACAATTATTGTTAACGAAAAAATATCAGAAAGGAAATTCAAAAAGCAAAAGATAAAGACAGATACAGGTATTGAAATCAATCTACCTATAGAATATTATGGCGATGATGAAAAGGTTGAGTTTTTAAATAATGCAGATGGAACTATTTCGATTATTATAAAGAATATAAATAAAATAACTGATTAGTATTTTTTAGATTAACATTTAATGTTTTAATAAAATACGAGGTAGCCTTATTATAAATATTTATAAGGCTACCTCGTATTTTCTAAAGCTTAAATATTTCACACTTAAAGTATTCATTAACTTTAAGAGCATTTTCATCGTTAGGATCAGCATTTTCAAAAATCCATCTCTCTACATTTCTCTGTGAGACTCCTGTAAGTACAGATAAGTCTTTTGTAGTTGTTCCAGTTTCTAGCATTTTTTTATATAATACTGGATTACTAACTTCCCAAGTTTTTAATTCTCGTATAATCTTTGGTTCTTTTTTTTGCTTAGATTTTTTCTCTTTATATTGAATTCGATAATTTTTACATGCTTCACATTCAGTTTTTCCTTCTATTGCTTTTTTCCCGCATCTAGTACATAGCCCTTTTTCCTTTCTTTTCTTTCTTAATTTTTTCATATATTCCTTAGCCTTAGACAACTTGTGAACACTCCTTTGAAAGTCCTAATAATATTATTATTCCATAATATTAGACAAGCTAAACATATATTTTAAAAAATTATTAGACAAGCAGAAATACCTTTATAACAAGTATATTATTAAAAGCAGGATTTTATTATACCTATCATGATATTTTTGATGAGATTATATAACTTTAGCTAACAGAGATGACTAAAGAATTATAAAGCTGATTAATACTATTTATATTAATAAATAAACTATATAATCTAGAATTTGATCAAAAGCAACATAAAAAAACAGGGAAACAGATATCTTTGTCGAATTACTAGAATTGTTGATTAGAGTATTAAATATTTATCATTTGATATTTAACGTATCATATTGTTTCTCATGCATTATTTTTGGGCTAAAGCGTATTAACTTATAATATTTGGAAAATATACAAATATGTACTTATTAACTTATATTACACTTTTTGTGTTTGACATATTAGAAGTTCAAAAATACATATTATACATCAATTTAATTTTTTATTTTGTGTTTTTGTCAGGCCAAGAAAAGTTGATTGAACATAGATTGGAACTAATACGAATCATTATATTGTTGAATTTTAATTAATTTCATAACAGAGAGGTGACTGATAATGATAAAAAACAATTTCACAAAGAAAAGGTTATTACTAATAATTTCATTTTTAATGGCATTGGCTCTTGTTAATAACAACTTGAATTTTGCTGAAGAGAATACAGAATATGACATAGTAATTAAGGGTGGAAGAATTATAAACCCTGAAACTGAGCATGAGTTGAAAGGGTATAATTTAGCAATAAAAGATGGAGCAATTGTGAAGATTTCAAAGGAAAACCTGTATGGGGAAAAGGAAATTGATGCAACGGGGTTAGTAGTTTCACCTGGTTTTATTGATCTTATCTCATATGAACCTAATACTGAGGGAGTTAAATTTAAGATATTAGATGGTGTTACTAGTAACTTACTTATGCATGGTGGAACTGCTAATGCAAGTAAATGGTATAAATACTGGGGGAATGTAGGTAGAAAGGTAAACTATGGAGCATCTTCTTTTATAACAAAATTGAGATGGCCAATTATAGGATATAATATTGATAAATCAATAACAAAAGAAGAAGATATTCAAACTCTTGTTGATTCAGTTCGTAAAAATATTGAAGAAGGAGCATTGGGAATATCATTTAGCTTTGAATATATTCCAGGAATTAAATCCAATGAGGTTATTCCTTTATTAGAGTTAGCAAATGAATATAACGTACCAACTTTCTATCACTTAAGATATTCAGATGCAGAAGAGCCTGGAACTGGGATAGAAGGTATTCAAGAGGTAATTGATTATGCTAAAGAGACTGGTGCTATTATTCATATCATGCATATAAATAGTACAGGAGGAACTTTCTGTATGGATGAAGCACTGGATATGGTTGAGAAAGCAAGAGAAGAGGGATTAGATGTAACTACTTGTGTATATCCATATGATTATTGGGCTACGTATATAAACTCAGCAAGGTTTAGACCTGGCTGGCAAGAAAGATATCATATTACATATAATGATCTTCAAGTCGGTGGTACTGAGGAAAGAGTTACAGAAGAGACATTTAAGGAGTACAGATCAAAGCATATGCTAGTGGCTGCTCTTGGATCAATGCCAGAAGAAGAGCTAATAATGACATTAAAGAAACCTTATGTAATGATAGGCAGTGATACTATTATTGAACCATCTCATAATAATCATCCTAGAGGTGCAGGTACTTATGGAAGATTATTTGGAAAGTATGTAAGAGAGGAACAGGTTCTTACTTTGATGGATGCGATAAAAAAAGCTTCATATTTACCAGCAAAAAGGCTTGAGAGTGCAGCGCCTTCTATGAAGAGAAAAGGAAGAATTGAAATTGGAGCAGACGCAGATATCACAATTTTTAATCCAGATACAATAATTGATAAAAGTACTGTTAAGAATCCTGCAATTGCATCAGAAGGTATAGAGTATGTTATTGTTAATGGTGTAATTGTGAAAGATGATAAAGGAATAGTTGAAAATGTTAACCCAGGACAGCCAATACAATCATATTTTGTTGATAAAAGTGTTGAGAATACTCCAATAAAATATGAAATAGTTTTAGATAATACTAATGTAGATAACATTGAAAAAGTATATAGCATTAATGAAGAAAAATATGTTCCAATTAAAACAATTATTGATACCATTGATATTCCAATCGATGAAAAAATCAATGGAGAAATTGAAATAAATAATATAGTAAAATTAGAGCTTGGAAGTAGCATCGCTATTAGAAATGGAGAAGAAATCAATTTATTAGATGAGCCAATAATCTATAAAGGACAAATATATGTAAATGAAAAAGATTTAGAATCTATTTTACAGCAGTCCTATTCAGTTCAATTATTAGAAAATAAAATAGTATTTAATACATTAGATATACCTGAAAATGAAGATGCTGAAAAGGATAAGGATACCGAAACAGATGAAAATAAAGAGGATGAAACAGAAAATGAGGATTTAGAGGAAGAGACCAATACTATGATGGATAATATTTTTATTTTTCTGTTTGTTTTAATTGTAGTATCTATTATACTGTTTATTTTCCGTACTAAAATCAAAGAAATCTTGCGAAAATAATTAGAATTTTTATAAGTTAAGAGTACTGCAAAAAAAGAATGAGTATATCAAATCTTAAATTAGAATTGTTATTTTAATAGAGGTTTGATATACTCTTTTTGAAATAAAGATTTAGTTTTGGTCATACTTTTTAATGTTTTTTGCCAATATATTAATAAGGGAGTAAAATATGTCTGATAATAAGAGAGTAAATTGCTTTAAATGCAAATATTTTTATATTACTTGGGATGAAAACAATCCTAGAGGATGTTCATATTTTGGCTTTAAAACCAAGCAGCTTCCTTCTATTGTAGTAAAAAAAAGCTCTGGTAAAACATGTGAGGCATTTATCTGTAAAGTAGAATCATAACCATATCTTATTATTAAATATGAAAGATACACATATTGGTACAGGGTGCCACCTAAAGTTGCAGGTTATGTTTAATTATGGTATTCTGTTGGTGGATAGGATTATCCTTGAGTCTAATATGAATATGGACTACTTTAAAGTTTAGAGCAACAAAGGAGTGAATAAAATGAGTTTAATTTTAAAAGGACAACCAGTAGTTCAAAAAATAAAGAATAAAATAAAAGAAGATGTATATGAATTAAAGCAAAAAGGGTTGAAACCTACTTTAGGAATCATACGAATGGGAGAAAGACCAGATGATATTGCTTATGAAAAAGGCATATTAAAAAATTGTATATCTGTTGGTATTGGGAGTAAGGTTTTTGAAATTGATAGAAAAGCTTCAATGAATGAACTAACTAAGCTCATTACTAGGGTAAATGAAGACATAAATATTCATGGTATATTGATATTCAGACCTTTACCTGATCACATAGATGTTGAAATTATTAGAACACTTATTAGCCCCCAAAAGGATATAGATTGTATGAATCCTATAAATTTGGAAAAGGTATTTAAAGGAGATATGGATGGATTAGTGCCATGTACTCCTAAAGCAGTAATAGAGATTTTAAAGCACTATGATTACTCATTACTAGGTTCAAATGTAGCAGTTATAAATTCTAGTTTAGTGGTAGGAAGACCACTAAGTATGATGCTTTTAGGAGAAAAAGCAACACCTACTATATGTCACTCCAAAACTAGAGAGCTTCAAAAAATAACTTCAAGCTCAGATATTGTTGTTACCGCAGTTGGTAAAGCAAAGTTATTTGGAGCTGAATACTTTAGTGAGAAAAATATAGTAATCGACGTAGGAATAAATGATGATGGAGAAGGAAGTATATGTGGTGATGTGGATTACTACAAAGTAGAGAACAAAGTGAAGGCAATAACACCCGTTCCTGGAGGAGTGGGCAGTGTTACTACAGCTATACTTTTAAGTCATGTGATTAAATCTTGCAAAAATTTACATAATGAATAAGTTTATATTTATAGTTTGATTTTTCTATAAGAGTTATATTTATTAAGGATATTAAACCAACAATTCAGCTGGTTTAATATCCTTTTTCCAAATTAACTACATTAGCTAAATCTTTTCCATTTATAAATCGTTTCATGTTCTCATAAATAGTATTATATCTTCTAATATTTCTCATCTCTGAAATCCAAGAGTTATGTGGAGTGATAATAACATTATCCAAATTCCATAAAGGATTTTCGCTTCTTAAGGGTTCTTCTTCAAAAACATCTAAAGCGGCACCTTTGATTTTACCATTTTCTAAATAATTAATAAGATGCTTTTCATCTATTATACTTCCTCTAGATACATTTATTAGATATGAACCATTTTTCATTGTTTCAAAAACTTCATTATTTAATAAGTGATGGGTTTTTTGAGTATATGGAATCGTAAGTACAACTATATCGCAAAGCCCGATCATTATTTTTAAATCATCTATTCCAAAACATTTATCAAAGTATTCAGTATCTTTTCCACTTGTGTTAAGCCCTAATATTTTTACTTCGAATCCTTTAAGCCTTTTTGCAGATTCTTTTGCGATGCTTCCAGTTCCTATAAATCCAATAGTTTTTCCATAGAGCTCTAACATGGATGTATCTATTTTCCATTTTTTATTAAATTGTTTTACATACATATCTCTACTATTTCTCAATAGTTCAAGGGCTTTCAAAACTACCCATTCTCCAATAGGAATACTATAGCCGCCTTTATTATTTGTTAGTATTAAACCTTTTTCATTTAAATATTCTTTTGGAACTTGGTCAATACCTATACTTGATAATTGAATCCACTTTAGATTTTCTAGCTTAGAAATATCTAATGTATCAAAAGGATTATAACAGACTAGTACATCTACGTCCTTAAATTTTTCCTCATATGTTATTCCTTTTTCTTTTTCAAATATTATGTTATAACCTAATTCTTTGATTGCATTCATTTTTTCTTCACCATAGTTATATGTAAATAATGCTTTAATAGTTATCACCTCTTATGAATAATATGGGTTTATGTATATTATATCAGATTATTTATAATATAAACAAGAATATACTAATTACATAAAAGCACACAATTGCACTTTATATTACAAAAGAAAACATTTTTCATTGAAGGATACGACAACACATATAGAGAATATGGAAAGTACAATAAATGTAAAATACAAAGGGGGGGATATTTGTGCGACTTGACCTTACAGTAGAAGGCAAAAACCTAGTTGTGAAATTTAATGGAGAATTGGATCATCACACTGCACAGCAAATCAGAGAGAAAATTGATGAAGAATATCGGAGACAGAAGCTTCAAAATATTATATTAGATCTAAAAGGTTTAAATTTTATGGATAGCTCAGGAATAGGGTTAATAATGGGAAGATACAAAATTTGTTTAAATAATAATGGTAAATTGGCTTTGATTCATGTAAATTCTAGGTTAGAAAAGATTTTAAAGGTATCAGGAATTTTTAAAATTGTTAAAAAATACGATAGTTTATCAGAAGCATGTCATATTTTTTAGAGGGAGTGAAATAAATATGTTAGATAACAGTATGAAGCTAGAGTTTCCAAGTAAATCACAAAATGAGTCATTTGCTAGAGTTGTTGTTGCATCATTTGCTTCTCAGCTTGACCCTACTATTGATGAATTAGCTGATGTAAAAACAGCAGTTTCAGAAGCAGTTACAAATGCTATTATACATGGTTATGAAGATACAGAAGGAATAGTTTATGTTGAATGTAAAATTATAAATAATAAGCTAGAAATTATTATAAAAGATAATGGACAAGGTATTAGAGATATTAATATGGTTATGGAACCATTGTATACTACAAAACCAGAACTAGAGAGATCAGGAATGGGTTTTACTGTAATGGAAACCTTTATGGACGAATTAGAAGTAAAATCTGAGGTTGGAAAAGGAACACATATCAGAATGGTTAAAGAGTTTAAGAGTGTTTCAATTAAGGAGTAGATTATATGAAAACTAATTCTGCAAAAAATTTATCTCATGATTTACTTAGTCATGAGCAGACAATGGAATTGATTGAAAAGGCTCAAATGGGAGATGAAGAAGCTCAGTCTATTATTGTAAATCACAATCTTGGTCTTGTAAGGAGTGTTTTAAAGAGGTTTACAAACAGAGGATATGACTCAGAAGATTTATTTCAATTAGGTTGTATTGGTCTTTTAAAAGCAATTCAAAAATTTGATGCTAATTATGATGTAAGATTTTCTACATATGCTGTTCCAATGATAATTGGAGAGATAAAAAGATTTTTAAGAGATGATGGAATTATTAAAGTTAGTCGTTCGTTAAAACAGACTGCAAATAAAGTTAAAATGACTAAAGAGAAATTAATCAAAAAATTTGGAAGAGAACCTACTATTGAAGAACTTGCTGAAGAGATTAATGTGGATAAAGAAGAAATAATTATGGCGTTAGAATCTAACCATCATCCAGAATATCTATACGATGTAATCCATCAGAATGATGGGTCACCTATTCATTTAATTGATAAGTTGGCAAATAGTAAGAATGAAGATTTAGAGGTATTAGATAGAGTAACAATAAAAGAGGTTTTAAACCAATTAAAGCCAAGAGATAGACAGATAATTGTATTAAGATATTTTAAAGATAAGACTCAAACTGAGATTGCAAAGATGTTAAATATCTCTCAGGTTCAAGTATCACGAATTGAAAAAAGAGTTCTAGAAAACATGAAAAAAATACTAACAAAGGCATGAAATTCATGTCCTTTTTTTTTGCATCAAAAAAGCAGAATAGTAAATAATAAGATATGAAATGGAGTTGATTTTATGAAAATAAGAAAAAGAAAAATTATAATATTTTCAGTTTTACTTATTTTTGCAATTTCAATAAGTTTTTTTATATATGCAAGTAATAAATCTAACAAGGAAGATCCAAAAAGGGCTATGTTTGTAAAAAGCTTTATCTTTGAAAAAGGGGTGCTGAAATATTGAGAATCATAATGTTTTTATTCAACTAGAACCTATAATAGAATCAAAACCAAATGAACATATTAGAGTTAAGGATATTGCAGCAGTTTATTGTGATGATAAAGATATAGAAAAAAAAATATTAAATATTAATATTCATAAAACTTCAATAAATTTTAAAAATGAGGTAATATCAGTACTTACGATAATCAAGAAAATAAAAGAGAATGAAAAAGCTATAGACATAACAGTTTTTGGCAAATCTGAGATACTAATCAACATTAAAAATTATAACAAGTCAAATGTTGTTTTCAGATTAATGAAAGTATCACTGGTGTGTATAATATTATTTTTGGGCGCAGGACTGGCAATAATTAATTTTCATGAAGATGTTAATATTGAGAATTCATTTAAAACCTTTCATTATCTAATAACAGGAGAGTTTAGTGAAAGACCATTATTATTGCAAATTTCTTATTCTATAGGAATAGGTGTTGGAATGATAACATTTTTTAATCATGTTTTTAAAAAGAAATGGAAGAAAGAACCTAGTCCACTTGATGTTGAAATGTATTTTTATCAGAAAAATATTGATGAATATATAATTGATAATGCTAAACAAAATAGTGGCTCAAAATCTAAGAAAGAATAATAGATGGTATGGTGATTGAATGATAAAAACCTTCTTATTAATATTATTAGGTGTTTGTGGAGGGGCATTAGTTGGTACTTCAGCAGCTGCATTTATTACTTTGCTAGATATTGTACCAAGACTATCACAAATAACTAACTCATCTAAATCAATCCATATTTACGAAAGAACATTAGTTATTTCAACAGTTTTTATAACACTAGCAGATTTCATAGGTTTTAGCTTAAAGCTTAATAAATATTCTCTAATACCTATAGGATTGATAGTAGGTATATTTGTGGGATTATTAGCTTCTGCACTAGCTGAAGTGCTTAATGTAATACCTATATTAACAAGACGTGTAAAGCTAGGAGATTATGTTTATTATATTATATTTTTTATATCATTAGGGAAGGTAGCAGGATCATTTATGTATTGGATAATATTAGTAAAATACAATTAACATTAGAGTTTGAAAGGAGAAGTATAATTGAAAAAAATTAATCAGAAGGACTATGCAAACTATGTAAATGAAAAAATACCCAAGCCTAAGATTGTAAAAAATTGCATATGGGCATTTTTAGTTGGAGGATTAATATGTACTTTTGGGCAGGTTATAACTAATTTTGTGATAAAGTATGGTTTGGATAAAAAAGCGGCTTCAACTGCTACTCCAGTAATATTAATATTTTTGTCAGCATTACTTACTGGTCTAGGTGTATATGACAAAATTGGCAAAAGGGCAGGAGCTGGCTCGATCGTACCAATTACAGGTTTTGCAAACTCTATAGTATCTCCAGCTATGGAGTTTAAAAGAGAGGGTTTTGTGTTAGGTGTTGCTGCTAAAATGTTTACAGTTGCTGGTCCAGTATTGGTATATGGAATTGGAAGTTCAGTTTTTGTAGGAATATTATACTTATTATTAAAAAAATAAGGAGGTACTATTTTGGCTCATAAAAGATTAGGAAAACAAACTGTAAAGCTTCAAAATCCTCCGTCAATAATTGCTACTTCATCTATTGTTGGTCCTAAAGAAGGAGAAGGACCTCTGAAAAATTTCTTTGATCAAATAATTCAGGACGATTTATGGGGAGAAGAATCATGGGAGAAATGTGAGTCAAAGCTACAACGTGAAGTTGTTAAATTGGCACTTAGCAACGCAAAAATAGTTGAGTCACAGGTGGATTTTTTATTAGCTGGTGATCTCTTAAATCAAATAATAGCTTCTTCTTTCGCTGCCAGACAACTAGCAATACCTTTTTTTGGATTATATGGCGCATGTTCTACTATGGCAGAATCTTTGAGCTTAGGTTCTATGTTAATTGATGGTGGTTTTGCTGACAAAATTGCATGTGCTACTTCTAGCCATTTTAGTACTGCTGAAAGACAGTATAGATATCCACTTGAGCATGGTAATCAGAGACCTCTCACCTCTCAATGGACAGTAACAGGTGCGGGAGCATCTATTTTATCTTCTAGTGGAGGAGCTCCATATATCACTCACGTAACAACAGGTAAAGTAATTGACCCAGGTATTAAGGATGCTAATAATATGGGTGCTGCAATGGCACCAGCAGCAGCAGATGTGATAGTACAACATTTTAAGGATACTGGCTTAAAACCTAGCGATTATGATTTGATTATTACTGGAGATTTAGCTTCCATTGGAAAAGAAATTACAGAGGAGCTGATTGCTAAGGAAGGATATAACGTCTCAAATGTCTATTCAGATTGCGGAATTGAAATATTTGATAATAAAAAACAGGATACTCATGCAGGAGGAAGTGGCTGTGGTTGTTCAGCTGTAGTTTTCAATGGATATGTTTATAAGCAGCTTCTTTCAAAAAAGCTTAATAGAGTATTATTAGTTTCTACTGGAGCTTTACTTTCTCCTACAAGTGCTATGCAAGGAGAGTCAATACCTGGGATAGCACATGCAGTATCAATTAGTAACATTATTAGCTAGGAGGATGATTATGGAATATGTAAAGGCATTTTTTGTAGGAGGAATAATCTGCGTGATTGGACAGATATTGATGGATAAAACTAAGCTTACTCCTGCTCATATATTAGTAGCATTTGTTACATGTGGGGTTATACTAACTGCTATAGGAATATATGAACCAATTGTAAAATTTGGAGGGGCAGGTGCAACAGTTCCACTTCCTGGCTTTGGGTATTCTCTTGCAAAAGGCGTGATTGAAGCAGTGAATAAGGATGGAATAATAGGTGCTTTTACTGGAGGGGTTCAGGCTACTGCTGGAGGAATTGCAGCAGCAACAGTATTTGGTTATATAATGGCAGTTATTTTTAATCCCAAATCAAAAAAGTGATAAGGAATGATTATTATTAACAAAACAAGAAAGGTAATATTAGTCACAGATGGAGACAAAATTGCACAAAAAGCAGTAGAGGCTGCTGTAAAAAAAATAGGAGGAAGATGTATCTCAAGATCCGCTGGCAATCCGACTCCTATTGAAGGTAAGAAAATAGTAGAGTTAGTTATGGTTGCAAAGCATGACCCTGTAGTTATTATGGTTGATGATATTGGAAATCCCGGAAAAGGGAAAGGAGAAGATGCTTTAGAAGTGCTTTTATCACATCCAGATATTAAAGCTATAGGTATTGTAGCTGTTGCATCAAATACTGAGGGAGTAGATGGAATAAATGTTGATTTTTCAATTGATTGTACAGGCAAAATTGTTGAAAATGCTGTAGATAAAGATGGACGAGAGACAAATGAAAAAGTATTGTATGGAGATACTGTAGATGTAATAAATAATTATTCTATTCCAATTGTAGTAGGTATAGGAGATATAGGAAAAATGAAGGGAAAGGATGACTGTAGAAAAGGAGCACCAATACTTACAAAGGCACTGACCGAGATACTTAATAGGAGTGAGATGTGGAATGATGAGAAAAGCTAATTTTGAGAAAGTAACTAGTGAATTATCTAGAAAACTAGGAGTAGGAACAAGCTTTGATATTATAAAAAGAGATATTATAATTGGAACTAAGAAAGCTGCATTTTTTTTTATAGATGGATTTATAAAAGATGATATTATGCTTTGGCTAATGTCAATACTACAAACTTTAGAGAGAGAAGAAATTGTACCTAATACTTTGACTAAGTTGATAGAAAAAAAGATTCCGTATGTTGAATGCGAAGCAATAGAAGAAATTGAAAAGGCTGAGCTTTTTATATTGTCGGGTTCAGCAGCATTGTTTGTAGAAGGTCTTGATAAAACTATAATTATTGATGCAAGAACGTATCCAGCTAGGTCTCCAGATGAGCCAGAGCTAGAAAAGGTAACTAGAGGCTCAAAGGATGGTTTTGTTGAAACTATAGTTTTTAACACAGCTTTGATAAGAAGACGGTTGAGAGATCCAAACCTGAGATTTGAGCTTGTTAATGTAGGGAAAAGGTCTCAAACTGATGTTGCAGTGGCATACATTGAAGATATAACCAACACTGATTTAATAAAAAGTATTAAGGAAAAATTAGATAAAATAGATAAAGACGCTTTATCAATGGGTGCAAAAAGCTTGGAGGAATTTATTGTTGGGAGGAATTGGAATCCATTTCCTCAAGCAAAGTTTACACAAAGACCAGATGTAGCTGCTGCTCATTTATTAGAGGGACATATAGTTCTTATAGTAGATAATACTCCTAGTGCAATGATATTACCTGCAACATTCTTTCATTTTACTCAGCATGCAGAAGATTATTATCAAAATCCAGCTGTAGGAACATACATGAGATGGGTAAGATTTTTCGCAATATTATTCTCATATGTTTTAACACCATTATGGCTGCTATTTGCATTAAATCAAAATCTTCTACCAGAATGGCTAGATTTTATTGGTCCTAAAAAGACTGGTGAAATACCACTTGTATGGCAATTCGTAATATTGGAATTTGGAATAGATGTGTTAAGAATGGCTTCTATACATACACCGTCAGCTATGACTACTTCTCTCGGAATAATAGGAGGACTACTACTTAGTGAATTTGCTATTAAAGTAGGATGGTTTATACCTGAAACTGTTTTGTATATGGGATTAACAGGACTTAGTATGTTTGCAACGCCAAGTCTAGAATTTTCATTAGCAATTCGTATATATAGAATGATGCTCCTAGTATTAACTGGAGTATTTGGATTATATGGATTTATTGTAGGGATTTTGATATTCATCATTACTTTATTAAGAACAAAGTCATTTGGTGGGATTAATTATTTGTGGCCTTTAATACCATTTAACCGAAAAGCCCTGATGACTATTTTTATGAGGAAGCCTATACCTGAGGTTAGATATAGACCCGAAGTATTAAGAGTAAAGGATATAGATTCATCTCCTCCTGATAGTGAGGTAGAGGAATGAAAAAGTGCCCAAGTTAGGGCACTTTTAATTACAATAATAAGCTATTCATTGTTACTTTCATTCTCAGTATTTGCATTCTCATCAATGCTGTCAATAACTTCAACTTCACTATCTTCTTGATTTCCACTATTTTCCTGATTTTCATTGTCTTGTTGACTATTTGTTTCATCCTGCATATTTTCATCTTCCTGATTTTCATTATTATTGTTTCCAAATATCCAGTCTCCTAACCAATCAGTGAAGCCTTCATCTTCGTCATTAACTTCTTCAACATGCTCATCACATACTTCTGTAGGAGCTCTGTATAGATAGTCTTCTGGTATTGTTATAATCTTATTTACTTCTCTTTCCAGCTCTTGTTTCAGCTGCTGTAGCAGTTGTAGTTGCATCTCTTGTAATACAGGATCCTCTGGGTCATAAGGTAAATCACGTTTAATGAAAACTTTCTTCTCAACCAACTCAGGTGGACAATATTCATTAGCTAATTTACCTGTACTTGTATCTATTTCAAGTTCTACGTGTACATCACAGAATTCTGTAGGCTGAGTACCTCTAATAAAAATCTCTTTTCTTACTTTACTTCCTCTAGGATCACGCTTGCATAAATCAGTTGCTAACTTACCACAAACAGTACATATTTCTCTTTCAACAAAACCATCTGGAACATCAAAGCCTTTAGGGTCAAGACCTTTGTGAGCTTCTTCCATAATCGCAGACCAAAACTCTGCTGCAATTGAACTACCAGAAGAAAGCTTAATCTGATAGGTGTCATTGCCTATCCATACACCTGAAGCATAATAAGGGGTAAATCCAACAAACCAAGCATCTCCTTTGTTTTGCGTAGTTCCTGTCTTACCTGCTGCAGGTATACTAGTGTTTTTTGCTCCATCAAACATTGCTCTTCTTCCTAAACCAGAAGATACTGTACTCTCTAATATATCTGTCATTAGATAAGCTACCTGTGGGTCTACAACTCTATGCTTTGTTGGTTTATTTTCATATAGTATAGTTCCTTCACTATCAACTATCTTTGTAAAAGCTATTGGTTCAACATAGATTCCTTGATTTGCAATCGTACCGTATGCTGCTGTAAGATTTAGTGGAGTGATTCCTTTAGTCAATCCACCTAAAGCAAGAGCAGCAGGAATTTCATCATTATATCTTTTGTTTTCATCTTTTGTAACTATATCATCAGACAAGCCCATTTTGTCCAAATATTCCAAAGAAGTTCCTATACCGATTTGTTCAAGTACTTTTACTGCATTTACATTAACTGATTGCTCGACTGATTTTCTTAAGGTAGTAAGACCTCTATATGCATAATTGTAATATATACTGTTTTCATACCAGTTCTTTGGCCATCTGGTTCCAGATTTTTCATCAAAATGCATAATATCATCGATAATACTTGCAGCTGTAAACATTCCACTATCAAGTGCTGGGAGGTAAACAGAAATTGGCTTAATAGAAGAACCAGGCTGTCTTTGTGAATTAGTTGCCCTATTTAAAACTCTTCTATCTTTAACATCTCTACCGCCAATTAGAGCTTTTAGCTCTCCAGTTTTATAGTCTGTAATAACTACTGCAGCTTGAGGCTGAATGATACCTTTTGTATAATGAGTGAAATAACCAGAATTAATAATCAAATTATTATTTTCGTCAATAGTATAGAAATCTTTATTCGCATTTAAAAAATTAGCATTAATAATTAGCTCTCTTTTATCTCCTACTATATAATCGTTGTTTGTCAAGTTCAAGTTACCTAGTTTATAAGTAACTAAAACTTTGTTTTCATTGATTGTATAATAATCTATGATATCTTTGTTACGTGAGTTAATTTTCCTACTAGTAATAATTAATTTTCCATCATCTGAAAAACTATAAGCACCTTTACCGATTTTTAAATTTGAATTTTCATCAAGAATATTTTCTTTTTTATAGAAAATAATAGTTTCATATTTATCAACGATATTTCCATTTTTAATAGATGTTTCATCGATCAACCTTGGACTTATATTCCCATTAATAGGTTGTAATATTTGATCAAAGTTATTAAAAACTCCTTCAATTCTACGTTGAAGATCAGTGTCTATTGTAGAATATATATTTAAGCCCCCAGTAAAAAGTAAGCTTTGTGCTTTCTCTTTAGAGTATCCAAGTTCATTTTCTAAGGCATCTAATACCTGTTCCCTTACATAATCTCCAAAGTAGGAAGTTATATTTTCTTCTTCTTTCTTTTGAGGATTAAGAACAGATTTAATATCTACTTCTCTTGCTTCTAAATATTCTGCTTCGGTAATGTAATTTAATTCCCTCATCTTAGATAATACTGTATTTTTACGGTTTATAACACTTTCTGAATTGTTATAGATTATTACCCATCTTGTCCCATCAATACTTATTTCACTAATAACATCATGCTTGCTTTCATCTACATTATTAGGTGATATTGTTCTAAATAATGAGTACTTTGATGGATTTTTTGTTATTCCTGCAATCATAGCTGCCTCAGCTATGGTTAATTCACTTACATCCTTTGAGAAATAAGTTTTTGCTGCAGCCTGAACTCCATAAGCTCCTTGACCTAAAGGAATTTTATTTATATATGCTTCTAGTATTTGATCTTTAGTAAGTTCTCTCTCGATTTGAACTGCCAAATACGCTTCCTTGATTTTTCTTGATATGTCATTAATTAAATTATCTCGATCTACCTCTTCTAATAAATACATGTTCTTAACAAGCTGCTGAGTTATAGTACTTGCTCCCTGTATAGGTGCTCCAGCCTTTATATCTGCATACAATGCTCCACCTATTCTTTTGAGGTCAACACCTTTATGAGATCGAAATCTTTCATCCTCTATAGCAATAAAGGCATTTCGAACATGAACGGGTATTCTGTCAAGTGGAACCACAGTTCTATATTCTTCAGTGTGAATTCTCTCTATGAGATTTCCATTACTATCAAGTATTTTAGAACTTTCTGATAAGCTTGAAATAATACGAGAAGGATCTATCTCAGGAGAATCTTTTGCAATAGCAATTACCAAACCAGCTGTTGCACCTACTGCTATAAAACCTACCATTAAAATAGTTACTAATAAAAATTTAAAAACTGTAGAAACTATTTTTCTTTGCTTTTTATCAGATTTAGATTTACTTCTTCTACTTGTGTTATTTTTTGTCATATTATACCTCCTCATCGTAATGAAAGATACCAAAACGAAGGATTAAAAAACATTAGAATTATTATACCATAATAACTTAAGATTGAAAAATATAATGTTTATACAAGAAAATTCTGTAAACTATAGGTAATTATATTCTTAACATCTTTAGTAATTATTATAATAAATGCGCATATTTAGGGATGTGATTGTCAATTATTATTACTAATAGAGTCTATAATGTAAAAAAACTATTACGGCTTATTAAAGAAATTGATAATAGTTTAACTCTTTGTAATAAGTATAATGTTTGACATAAAAGTACATATAGCTGTGTTATAATTATTATTATTAATATCTTACATGCTTTTAAGGAAGGTGACATAAGTGGACAGAAAGAAATTAGCTATTCAATTTTACGAAGATTTAATTGCATTAGAAGAATATGAAGGAGCACTTCCAAAACAAATATCTCAAAAAGTTAGGGAAATAGGAAAGGAAAGGTTTATCCAAGATTATCCTCTTTCAACTTTAGGAGTAATAAGTTATAGGTCATTTTGGGAGATATGCTTTGATTTGGGTATAGTACAAAATCATTTTCATAGTGAATATAAAAACTTTAATTCATTTGAGGAAAATCTTCATAAGATAATCACATCGTTGATTCATATGAAAAATTTCAGTAAATATTCAAATGAAGATATCATAAGATTATTCCAAAAATACAAGATGTGTAGTTGAATGGAAACTAGTTTAGAACTATCACAAAATAAGAAGGGTTTTTAATATTTTTTATTGAATCCATATTTGAGGTGATAGTAATGAGTAAGATAGAGTATAAAAAAGGATTATGTTTTAATGAAAAGCATATTAAAAAGCTATATGAGGATGCTGGATGGTATACTTATACTAAAAATATTGAAAAATTAATGAAAGCTATTCAAAATTCTCTTTATGTTATTACTGCTTGGGATGAAGATGAACTAGTAGGATTATTAAGAATAGTTGGAGATGGAGTATCTATAATATATATACAAGATATTTTGGTGTTAAAATCACATAAGAGATGTAAGATAGGGACAATAATGCTTGAGAAAATGTTTGAAGCTTTCCCGAATATTAGACATAAAGTGCTGCTTACTGATGATTCTGAGGAAACTAGAGGCTTTTATGAAGCAATTGGGTTTACTTCCTGTGATAAAGGGAATTTGGTTGCATTCGCAAAGATTGATTAAAAGTTAATATTGTTTCAGAAGGGATAATTTTTTTATAACTCCTATTGCATGCTATGCATCTGGAGTTTTTTTGTTTTTGGATAAACATGGAATAATAATGTTGAATTATGTCGCATTTTATGATATAATATTAGTAATTAACCAATATTTTTCCAGTTTGACTATTAAAGTAAAAATAATAATAAAATTTGTGGGTTACATATTGTTTAAATAATCAAATAATAATAATTATTATTTGATTATTTAAACAATATAAAGGAGAATATAAATATAATGAATAATCTAAAAATGAAGGATTATCACAATTTGCACAAGTGCTACAGCAATTAATACAAGAATTTAATATTAAGCAATTTTGAATTTTACATACAGATTGTTCTAGTATATTTTTTAAATTACAGGAAAATATTTTATATTTTTATTGAGATTTTTAAAATAGATAGTTTTCTAAAGCTATCTATTTTATTTTTCATTCTGGTATAGACAACAATAATTATTTACACTATAATGAACATGTGCACTTAGATGTTCACGATGGTGAAAACCATCACTATACAGAAAGGAGAAAAGTATGGAACTTGATATTGGGAAAAAAATTAAAGAGTTGAGAATTGAAAAGGGATTTACATTACGTGACCTTGGAGAAAAGACAAATCTATCTATTGGTTTTTTATCACAGCTTGAAAGAGGATTAACAACAATAGCTGTTGATTCATTGTCTATTTTAGCAGAGATTTTAGGTGTAGATTTGTCATATTTTTTTAAAATAAGCAAGAAAGAAAAAAAGCATTATTTAAGAAGTCATGAGAAAGAAATATTTAATATAGAGGAATCAAGATATGTTAATTATTTACTTTCTAATAATTTGTCAGACAAGGCTCTTTTACCTAGACTTATTGAATTACTTCCTAGTAATTCTGATGAAAATATTGAAGTCTATAAACATCAGGGAGAGGAATTTATTTATATTTTGGAAGGTATTCTTACCCTTTACATAGATGATCAAAAACATGAGCTGTACCCAGGGGATAGTGCACATATCAATTCAGGTTTGGGTCACAACTGGGCAAATTATACGAATAAATTAGTTAAGCTTATTGCAGTAAATACTCCAAATAGATTTATGGAAATTAGTGAGTAGATTGGAGAAAAGCATGAGTAATACTATTTTTTCACTAGTTGGTAAATTGTCAGCAGGCCTTGTAGCTATTAATTAACCAATTATGTAACATCAAAAAATTATACAGACATTGAAAGTAGTTTATTAACTGTAAATATATGAGGTGAGAGAATGAAAAAGGTTAAAGGAAGTTTAATTGCAGATTTATCTTTATTAATAGTGGCACTAGTTTGGGGTAGTGGATTTATAGCAACAAGATTTGGGTTAAATAGTATAACTCCATTATATCTTATAGCATTTAGATTTTTCTTGGCATTTATTATATTGATAATTGTATTTTCAAAAAGATTAAAAATGCTAAATAATAAAAATATTATAGGTGGGTTAGTAATAGGTTTTTTTCTTTTTGGAGGATTTGCATTTCAGACTATTGGATTACTATACACTACTGCTGGAAAACAAGCATTTTTAACAGGAACAAATGTTGTTATGGTACCTTTTCTCTATTGGATTGTAAAAGGAAAGCGTCCAGATGTTTATAGTTTTATTGCAACTTTTCTAACTTTTTTAGGAATAAGCTTATTATCGTTAAACAATGGATTGACAATAAACCTAGGCGATTCCTTAACTATTTTTTGTGCATTTTTCTTTGCATGTCACATTGTATCTATTGGTTACTATGCAAAATCAAATGATCCAATAATATTAACAATAATACAGTTTGGTACTGTTGCAATATTATCATTTATATCTGCATTTGTTTTTGAAGATATTCCAACTAATATGACAAGAGAAGGGCTTTTTTCTATTATTTACTTAGCGATATTTAGTACATTAGTTGCTTTTTTGATACAGAATATTGCTCAAAAGCATACTTCTTCCACTCATGCGGCTATTATGCTTAGTTTAGAGTCTGTATTTGGTAGTGTTTTAGCAACATTCATTTTAGGCGAATTATTTACTATAAGAATGGTAATAGGCTGTGTAACAATTTTTATGGCTATAATTATTGCAGAAACTAAATTGGATTTTATAAAAAGAAAAAAAGTAAATAAAAGAATGATTAAATAGCAATTTTGAGGAGGGGTAATATGAATTCTTATGAAAAAATTGAAAAGCTAAAAGAGTCTATGAGGACAAAGGGAATTGATGCATATATAATCCCTAGTAGTGATCCCCATCAAAGTGAATATGTATCAGAATATTGGAAATCAAGGGCTTGGTTATCTGGATTTACTGGTTCTGCAGGTACTCTTGTAATAACACTAGGAGAAAGTGGTCTTTGGACAGATGGAAGATATTTCATTCAAGCTGAGAAGCAATTAATGGGTTCAGGAGTTAAACTATTCAAAATGGGTGAAAAAGATGTTCCAACTTACACTGATTGGTTAAAAGAAACATTGGATGAAGGAGCTTGTGTAGGGTTTGATGGAAGGGTTGTTGCTCAATCTATAGTAAGTAGAATGGAAAGCAAGTTTGAAAAAAAGAAAATATCAATCAATGATAAACATGATTTAATAAGTCCTATTTGGAATGATAGACCTGTATTAGAGTATAGTCCAATAATTAATCATGATATTCAGTTCGCTGGGAAAACGGCTAAAGAGAAACTGGAGTTAGTTAGAGAGGAAATGAAAAAGAAAGAGGCAGATTATTTCTTATTAGCTAGTCTTGATGATATTGCGTGGTTGTTTAATATCAGAGGTAATGATATACCTAATAATTCAGTAGTTTTTTCTTATGCACTTGTTTCTAATTCACAAGCATTGTTATTTTTAGATAAGAGTAAATTAACTGAGGAAGCTGATGATGCTTTAAAAAATAATAACATAGATGTATATGATTATGATGAGATTGTAGATGAAGTTCAAAGAATACATAAGAATAGCAAGGTTCTTATTGATCCAAATAGAATTAATAGATGGATATATAACGCTATACCCAAAGATTGTGTAAAAGTTGAAGGGTCAAACATTACTACTTCGTTAAAGGGCATTAAAAATGATGTTGAAATAGAAAATCTTAAGAAATGCCAAATAAAAGATGGAGTAGCAATGGTAAAATTCTTATATTGGTTAGAAAACAATTTAGACAAGGAAACTATTTCAGAAATATCAGCTTCTGATAAGCTTGAAGCTTTTAGAAGTGAACAAGAGCATTTTATGGGTACTAGCTTTGATACTATAGCAGGATATAAAGAGCATGCTGCGATGATGCATTACAAAGCTACTGTAGAATCTGATTATTCATTTGAGTCAAATGGAATGTTCCTAGTAGACTCAGGTGGACAGTATCTTGATGGAACGACTGATATTACACGAACTATTGTATTTGGAGATATTACAGATGAAGAAAAACGAGATTTTACTTTGACTTTAAAGGGTGTTATTTCGTTAAGTGATGCTAGATTTTTATATGGAGCAACAGGTTCAAAGCTTGATATTTTAGCAAGATATCCTTTGTGGCAAGAGGGGATTGATTATAACTGTGGGTCTGGTCATGGTGTTGGATTTTTCTTAGGTGTTCATGAAGGACCACATGGTTTTACTAAAAATCCTAATAATGTTAAGCTTGAAGAAGGAATGATTGTAACTATTGAGCCAGGTGTATACAAGGAAGGAAGACATGGAATTAGGATAGAAAATACATTATTAGTACAGGAAGATGTATCAACTGAACATGGACAGTTTATGAAGTTCGAAACTATTTCGTATTGTCCTATTGATTTAAATGGAATATGCACTAGTATGCTTAGTGAAAAGGAAAGAAATTGGTTAAATGATTATCATCAGGAAGTATATAAGAAAGTATCTCCATTTTTGGATGATGAATTGAAAGCATGGTTAAAAATAAAAACTAGAAGTATTTAATAGTAAAAACCACCCATTTGAACATGAAGTTTAGATGGGTGGTTTTGTGTTGCTCTTTAATAATGACCAATATTTCCGATTGTTTTACAGTATTTTTCAACCTTATTAAGTATAAAATACCCAATAGCTGTTCCAACGAACATAAAGAGTACTAGAATAAGCTGTTCTTGATAAAGTGGTAGTAGAGTGTTAGTTTCCAGCAATATTCCTCTAACAGAATCAAAGCCGTAGGTTAATGGTAATGCTAATGAAACTGCTAGAATTACCCTAGGAAGAATTTCGACTGGGAATCGATTACCAGATATAGAGTTTAGAAGGTAATTTGTGATATCAATTACATTGTTAGCATTATTGGTAATAAGTACTAGAGAAGCAATACCAAATCCAATTCCATATAGTGCAATTAACATAGGGAACAAAGTGATAACTGCAGATACAATACCATTACCTATTTCAAACCCAAAGATAAGCCAAACAAGAAAAGCAACTATCAAGGAGTTTATTAAAGTAATTATTACTGAAAAAATGGATCTACCTATCATTTGTACTAATAGGGGAACTGGTGTAAGCCAGTTTGATTCGAGCACTCCTGAATCCATTTCATTCTTTAGTGAAAAGCCCATACCCCATAGTATTGCACTTACAAAGCTGGCGATAATGCTTCCTATTATTAGAAACGCCATATAATCAGAGGTTCCAGAAAATAGTTTAAAACCTATGTTTTCGCCGCCTATCTGAAAGGATTTTGCTAGAAAATAAACCGGTGTAATCCACATTATAGGTTCAACAATTCTAAATATTGCATTAATAGGATATCTAAAGAAGATCTTTATATCTTTTATTGTTATTGCCCATATAGTAGTCATGTAAAATTTGAGTTTTTGCCATTTCATACTAAAACTCCTTTCTTAATACTATGAATGATATTTAATAATGTCCTAAAGAACCTGTTTCTTTTACTTTCTTTTGAGTGTAATTAAAGGCTAATATACCTAATGTCATGAGTATGACTCCGAATAGTAGTAGTATCATTATATCAGTCCGTACATCACCTATTCTAGCTCCCGCTGAAATAACAGCTCTTAATGAACGTATGCTGTAAGTAACTGGTATAAAGCTTGACACACCTTTCATCCAGTTAGGTAAAATAGCTAAAGGATAAGTTATACCACAAAATACTGTTATGACACCTCTAACTAAAAACACCATAGAGTTAGCTTCTTTTACCCACATTATTATGCTTGCAAAGATAAAACCAATTCCATATATGGAAGGGATAGAAGCTACAATGATTAATAAAGCTAATAATGGATTTCCTGTAAATCTGAAATTATAAAACAACATAAACTCTATCAAGCTTATTCCCATAAATACAAAGCTATATAATAGTTGAAAAAATGAATAACCAAAAAGCAGAGTGGTTTTAGGAATTGGACATAACCAGTTAGATTCTAGTGTACCTAAAACTTGTTCTCTTCTTAAGCTGGAACCAAATCCCCAGAGCATCCAATTTACCCACATCCACATAGTAGTACCTATGATCATATAGCTAACATAGTCAGTAGTGCCAGTTAATGCTGAAAATGTATTTATTCCAGAGCTTGCAGGACCTGACAGAGCTTTTGCAGTAAATACATAGCCAAATGGAAAGAGAACAGGCCAAATAAGCATAGATACAAACCAGGAAGGATATCTTAAAAATTGAGTTAATTCTTTTTTGAATATATAAACTATTGCTATTAAAATTGATGGGGAAGCATTAGCCTTTGAACTAACTCTTATACTTTCATATGTAGTATCCATTTTATCACTCCTATTCTCTTAAAGATTTACCAGTCAAATTTATGAAAACATCTTCCAAAGTAGGTTCTTCAAACTTGAAATTATTGATTTTTATATTTGAGTTGGTAATAGTGGTTATTAGATTATTGATTGTTTCGTTTCCATTATTTATTTGAACTTTTACTTCCCATTTTCTGTTGTTTTCATCAAAGTATGAGTTTATATTTTCAATAGATTTTATTTGCTGGAGCTCTTTTTCAATGACATCATTCCATCGATTTAATTCAAAAGTAATGGTGTTGGATTTATTTAAGCTTCTTTTTAAATTTTTCGGAGTATCAAGAGCTATTATTTCACCATGATCGATAATTGCTATCCTATCACTTAACTGATCAGCTTCCTCCATATAGTGTGTAGTCAAAAGTATAGTTCTTCCTTCTTCTTTAAACTCTAGAATTATTTCTCTAAGATTTCTTGCAGATTGAGGATCAAGTCCAGAAGTAGGTTCATCCAAAATTACTATAGGTGGGTCTGCAACTAATGCCTTAGCTAATGCAATTCTTTGCTTCATTCCTGTAGAGTATTTTTCAACAGTTTCGTCTGCTCTTTTATCTAAGCTAAACCTTTTTAACAAGTAATCAATTTTTTCTTTAGCTTTTTTTCCTGTAATTCCGTTCATAGCTGCAAAATATTTAAGATTTTCTCTACCAGTAAGCTTCCAATATATGCTTCTTTCACCTGCTAAAACAGTACCAAGATTTTTTAGTATCTCCATCGAATTTTTCTGAACATCTAGACCATTAATAAGGATTTTACCACAAGTAGGTCTTAACAAAGTTGAAATCATTTTAATTGTTGTAGTTTTACCAGCACCATTAGGTCCTAAAAAACCGAAAATCTCACCCTTATTTACATTAAAAGATATATCATTAACCGCAACAAAGGATTTATTTTCTTTTCTTCTCTTCCAGAAAGATACATTTTTTTTCTTTATAGCAAATTCTTTTTTCAAGTCTTGAACTTCTATAGCATAATGTGACATGAAATCCCCCCCTATTATTAAAATATTTAATTATATAATTAATATATTCTAATAATACATAATTAATTATAATATGTCAATAAATAAACTAAATAAATTAATTAATATATTACAATAATTAATAAACGAATTAAAAAAGTTAACAAATATTACGTAAAAAAAATAGTTGTACACAATGTGTACAACTATTTTTTTAGAGATAATAACTCTATCTGAAATAAGTTTCACTTTATTCTTTGTTAATGCTTAGATATTTGTTTTAGCACATTATTTATAATCAGAAGGCGTTCCCCAATACTCAACCTTGTTATATTTAGGGTATTTTGAATAAAACCGTACATAAATTGGACTATCATCTAATTCGGGGTGTTTTTCGTAAAACAATCTATCTCCATAACGAATAGCCTCGATTGCTAAAGGAAGTTCTCTTTTAAATATTTTATATCGTATTTCAGAGGCACGTTCGAAGTATTGACCATCTACATAGGTGTACAAAAACAAGATATATTGATTATTCACTAAACACCACTGCCCAAAAACTTCATCTCTCATTGGGTTGATTTTGTCATATACATAATCAGTTGCTACTGTTAAGAAAAGATCACCTGTGATATCAGAGTGAGTTAATGTGTATCTTCTAGGTATAACTGGGTCAATGGGAGTAACACCTTCACGAAACTCTACATATAATTTATTAGGATTCAATCTCTTCATTTACTTCATCTCCTAGACAAAATATTTCCTTATTACAGTATATGTCGAAGGGACGGGGTTGTTGACACTTTACTATTATAGAGCTAAGATGTTAATTTTGCTAGAAAAGGAAACTCAATAAGAGTAAATGTAGTAAAAAGCATAAAAAGAGATGAGAATATTTAAACAGTGATTTACTTATTTAAATAAATTTTAGGCATAGATGTTGATTGAGTGCTTTCGACAGAATACAAAGCTGTTTTTGATATAAATATATCAAATTAAAATTGAAAGGAAGATTAGATATGCAACAACATTTCTATCATGGATATTATCCTCAATATTTTTCTCCTCGACAATCAGGAAATATAAATCAAAGCATTCAAAATAAAAAATATAATATTAAAGTCGAGGGTGTTGGAAAAGTTAAAGCAAAACCTGACATCGCTTCAGTTGTTATTGGTATAGAAACAGAAAATGAAGATGTTAATATTGCACAAAAAGAAAACTTAGTAAGAGCGAATAAGGTAATAAAAGCATTAAAGGATATGGGAATAAGAGATGAAGATATTCAAACAGTCTTTTACTCAGTTACAGAAGTCTATGATTATGTAGATGGAAAAAGAGTTTTTAAGGGATATAGAGTAGTAAATAGATTTAAAGTCACAGTTAGAGACGTTCAAAAGGTTGGAGAGGTAATTGATACTGCTATTAATAATGGAGCAAATTCAGTTAGTAGTGTTGATTTTAGTTTATCAAATGAATCAATTTATTATAGGAAGGCATTAGTTTTAGCTGTAAAAAATGCTCAAGAAAAAGCAAAAGATATAGGGCGCTCATTGGGAGTAAAGGTATGTAATACTCCTACTAGAATTGTTGAAGAAAAAGTGAATTCAGCATACATTCCTAGAGAACCTGCATTTAGGGCTCCTGATATGGTGACTCCTATAGAGCCAGGAGAGATTGAATTTAAAGCAGAGGTTGTGGCTGAGTTTATATATGCTTAGTCGTAATTAACCCTATGTTTGAGAACATAGGGTTAAACATTACTCCCCAACACTGCCAGCTCTTGATTAAGAAGTTCAAACATTTGACCATTCCACCTTAGTAGAGTATTGACATAACCTAACGTATCAGCATTATATCTTCCAATAATACGCTGTTTAGCAAGCAAATCATACAATCCACTTTTCTCGTCTATTACAATTGGGAACAATCCTCCAAGTGGCAAAACCTCTCCTTTGATAGGTTCAATAAGTTTTCCTTCCGAATCATATATTTGTGATAAATATTCGGGGTCTTTATTGCTAATATCAATTATATATTTCTTATTTAACGTTGTATTTACTACATTTACTTTATAATAATCCTGATAATCAACTGTATATTTATATCTTTTGTTAAATTCATTAAAATCAAAAAGTAGTCTAAGTATGTTGTTGGCGAATGAAAATATATAGTAAAATACATATCCGCCACTTCCACCTGCTTCTATGGTTATTTTAATATCATCAATTTTGTCATCTGTGAAGTCAGCTAGAAATAGTCTAGGGAAATAACCCGCATTATATTCTAGTGGTACTTTTATAATCATACCAGTTTTTCCATCTTGAATAACTAATGTAATGTTTTCAACAAATAGACTATTTTCCCCGAAAGGTTTTTCACCTGTTAAAAATATGTTATCGATTATTTTGTCACCATTTACGTCACCTCGTTTAAAATCAACTATGCGAGTATTACCAAACTTATTTTCAATTGTATTATTGAGCATAATACCATCCTTTCTTCATTTTTTAAATTTATTAATAATGTATAATATGCAGATTTCATATATAAGTACTAAACAATTGAGTAAGAACATATGTTGAATTCTTTTTTTGTGATTTATGTATTGAGTGAAATGATATCCATACCTTTATATATTACTTTTATTATGATAAAATTGTAACGACATAAGAATACATACAATTTTTTGTTTTTTTGGTTAAATTGCTAGATTTAAACACTACATATAAAATTAAAGAAGAAATTTCTGATTGACTTAATAAGAATTTAGAGGATTAATTATATGGGGGAGAGTAAAGTGGATAAAATCAAAGCATTAATTAAAGATTATATTAATGAAGCTGAAGTTGCACCAGGAATTTCAATTGCATTGATGAAGAAGGGTAAGTGTATTTTTAAAGAATCTTATGGATATGCGAATCTAGAAAATAAGATAAAAATAAACTCAAAATCAAACTTTTATCTTGCTTCGGTTTCAAAGTCATTTACTGCTGCTGCAATAATGCTATTATCTGAGGAAGGTAAATTAGATGTCAACGAAAAAATTAGTAAATATTTTTTAGACATACCTGAGTATTGCAAGGATATCAGAATAATAAATCTAATAAATCATACTTCTGGGTTAAAGGATTATTTCGGGTATTATCTTGAACAAAACAAGATGTATGGTTTATCCAATAAAGATGTGTATAATTATGTTTTGGAAGAGAATTGTTTGCAATTTCCTGCCTGTACTGAATTTAAGTATTCTAATACAGGATATACATTATTAGTCATGCTAATTGAAAAAATAACTAAAACTACTTTTTCTGAATTTCTAACAAAAAACTTTTTTAAACCTCTTGGAATGAATAATACTTTTGTCTATACAGAAGATAAGTCAATCATACCTAATAGAGTATATGGTTATAGAGAGGTTGATGGTAATTACTATTCTGATGATTACATACTTTTAACAACAGGAGATGGAGGAATATATTCTTGCTTAGATGATTTGATATTATGGCAACAAGCTTTCAGAACAGAAAAAATATTTTCATCAGAGGTTATAGAAAAGATATTTACTACAGAAAATATAGCTGATGGAAAACCAGTAGGTTATGGTTATGGCTGGTTTATTCGTCAAAGAGAAAAAAGAAAAGTTGTTTTTCATGATGGTAGTGCGTTTGGTTTTAGAACATTTATAGGACAGTCGATTGATGATGATTTTTCAATGATTATTTTAACTAACTGTTATAAAAACATGTGGCAAGAAATTTACAATCGAGCATCTTACCTAATATTAGAATTAAATGATTATTATTGTGGAAAATAATGATGATACTATTTGAAACACAGTTATTATATACAATTATACTTAATACTCAAAACAAAGGATGAAAAAAATGAAAGATTTTTTACCAATAAATAAAAAAGATATGCAAAATAGAGGATGGGATGAGCTAGATTTTGTAATCATAACTGGTGATGCTTATGTAGATCATCCTTCTTTTGGTACAGCTATCATAGGCAGAGTACTTGAAGGGAGAGGATATAGAGTCGGCATCATTTCTCAACCGTCATGGAAAAGTACAAATGATTTTATGAAACTAGGAAAGCCTAAGCTAGCCTTTTTAATAACAGGTGGGAACATTGATTCTATGGTAAATCACTATACTGTTGCAAAGAGGAGAAGGAAAAAAGATTTGTATTCACCTGGAGGAAAAAGTGGTCTTAGACCAGATAGAGCAACAATAGTGTATAGTCATAAAGCAAAAGAAGCATTCAAAGATGTTCCTATCATTCTTGGAGGAATTGAAGCGAGCCTCAGAAGATTTGCTCATTATGATTATTGGGACAATAGAGTTAGAAGGTCGATATTATTAGATTCAAGAGCTGATTTGATAGTATATGGTATGGGAGAAAAACAGATAGTTGAGATAGCAGAGGCACTAGAAAGTGGTATCCCAATTGAAGAAATAACATATATTAATGGTACAGTATTTAAAACCAAGGACATATCAAGATCATATAAACCAATAATATTACCATCATACGATGAAATAGTTAATTCTAAGAAAAAATTTGCTGAAAGCTTTATGCTTCAAAATGATAATATGGATTCAGTATATGGGAGACCACTTGTTGAGAAATATGATGATAATATCTTAATAGTGCAAAACCCACCACAATCTCCAATAGATCAAATTGACTTAGATGATGTTTATAATTTACCGTATATGAGAACGTATCATCCAATATATGAAAAACAAGGTGGAGTACCTGCTATAAATGAGGTTAAGTTCAGCATAATTAGTAACAGAGGGTGCTTCGGGAACTGCAATTTTTGTGCTCTCGCATTTCATCAAGGTAGAGTAGTTCAAGCAAGAAGTCATGAATCAATATTAAAAGAAGCAGAGCAGATAACTAATGATACAGATTATAAAGGTTATATTCATGATGTTGGTGGACCCACTGCTAACTTCAGACATAGAGCGTGTGAAAAGCAGATTAAATATGGAGTATGTAAGGATAAAAAATGTCTTTTTCCCAACCCATGTAAACAGCTTAAAATAGATCATCAAGATTACTTAAATTTATTAAGAAAGTTAAGGAAAATTCCTAAGGTAAAGAAAGTATTTATTCGTTCAGGGTTAAGATATGACTATCTAATATATGATACTAATGATGCATTTTTTGAAGAATTATGCAAGCATCATGTAAGCGGACAGCTTAAGGTTGCACCAGAGCATATTTCACCTAGAGTTTTAGAAAAGATGGGAAAACCCAGAAGAGAAGTATATGAAAGATTTGTGAGAAAATATGAAAAGATAAATGAAAAACTTGGGAAAAACCAGTTTATAGTGCCTTATCTAATGTCAAGTCATCCAGGTTCTTCATTAAAGGATGCAATAGAGCTAGCTGAATATCTAAGAGATATAGGTCATAGACCAGAACAGGTACAAGATTTTTATCCAACTCCGAGTACATTATCTACATGTATGTATTATACAGAGCTTGATCCAAGACTCATGAAAAAGGTTTATGTTCCAAAGTCTCCTCATGAAAAAGCAATGCAGAGAGCACTTATTCAGTACACTAATCCGAAAAATTATAATCTTGTTTATGAAGCTTTGAAAAAAGCAGGTAGAGATGATTTGATAGGATATGGAAAGAAATGTTTAATAAGACCTAGAGGCGAAGAAGCAACAAAAGAAGATAAGAAGAAATCAAAAAACAGAAAAAATAAAAAGAATGTAAGAAAAATAAGAAAATAAAGATAACAAGTTCAAAAGCTAAACAAAGCTGGATGAGAGTATAAAAATTAGTTTATAATAAATAAAAATATTTCTAAGTATTAAAATAAACTTTATTTATTCCTTGGTTAGTGTATAGTGCAACCTATATACATAATGTGGTATAATTGTATACAATAATTAAAAATACAAAAAAATACAAAAAGAAAAAAACAAAAGGAGCTGATATTGTGGACAACTTAGAAAAAATGGCTTTAAAGTATTTTGATGATTGTCAAAATGGGTGCAATAACTTGATTGATGTAAAAGATTTATATGAAAAGTTAAAGCAAAACGAAGATCTATTTTTACTTGACATCAGAAAAAGAGAAGATTTTGGTAAAGAACATATCGAAGGCTCTGTTAATATTTTTTGGTATGAACTAGGAGAATTTTTAGATGTAATACCAAAAGATCAAAAAGTGATTGTTATATGTTATTCAGGACAATCTGCAGGTCAAATAGTTGGTGTACTTAAAATGTTAGGTTATGATGCATGCTCATTAAAGGGTGGTATGAATAATGGATGGCTTAAGGAAGCAATGCCAATAGAAGCTGCATGTGGTTCCTGAATGTAGTTATACTCTAAGTTTAGAGTGAATTTGATTTTTAACCCTCCTCTTTTTTATTAGAGGGGGGTTAAAAAAAGATTGGGGTGGTGTGATGAGTTGTAAAAATATGATTGAAGTTAGAAATTTGAGTAAATCATTTAAAGGCAGAAAGGTTATTGATGATATTAGTTTGTCAGTTGATGAAGGAGATGTTTATGGTTTTCTTGGTTCAAATGGTTCTGGCAAAACTACAACTATTCGTATGCTGCTAAATCTTATATATCCAAATAAAGGTACTATAAAATTAAACGAATATGATATAAGTAGAGATTTTAGCAAAGCTATAAAAAGAGTAGGAGCAATTGTTGAAATTCCAAAATTTCATTCATATTTATCTGGACGTAAAAATCTTCTTCTTATGGCAAATCTTATAGATGATATTGAAAAGCATAAAGTAGATGAAGTGTTAGAGTTGGTTGGACTAGCTGACAGAGCTGAGGATAAAGTAAAGACTTATTCTTTAGGTATGAGACAACGACTTGGAATTGCAAATGCATTGTTATGTAATCCAAGACTAGTTATACTTGATGAACCAACAAATGGTCTTGATCCTCAGGGTATGAAGGAGATAAGAGATTTAATTTGCAGATTATCCTCAGAAAATAATATAACATTTTTTATTTCCACTCATTTACTTCATGAAGTAGAACAAATGTGTAACAAGGTTGCAATTCTTAATCATGGAAAGATAATAGCACAAGGCAAAGTTGAAGATTTGGTTAACATAGACTATGAACTAGTAGAAATATATACACCTTTAATAGATAAAGCTATAAGTGAGATTGAAAATCTTGATTTTGTGAGAAATATTAAGAAATCAACAAAGAGTATTTTTGTACAGATTGAAAAAGATCATAGTATAGATTTAAACAGGGCACTTATCAATAATAATATAGATATAAAATATTTAATTCCTCACAATCAATCCCTAGAAGAATATTTTATAAAACTTATCAATGGGAGTGAAGAAAATGACCAGACTAATAATGAATGAAGTTATTAAAATATTTCATCAAAAGAAAGTTTATATATTTTTTGCAATATTATTTATTATTTCATTATTCAACTTAGCAGGTACGGCAATTACAAATAGGTATCTATCAGGAAATAACTATGGACAGACTTTTCCATTAATCCTTTTTGATGGTGTTTCAAATATCATAATTCCAATGTTTGTTATTGTTTTGATTACAAGTCTCTTCTCTGACGAGTATGCAGACGGTTCATTGAAATTACCTTTACTTCGCAAAGTTAGTAGGAATCAATTATTACTAAGTAAAATGGGTGCGATAGGAATTGTAGTATTAATTTTCTTACTTGTATTATTAATATTAGGATATGGATTAGGTATATCATTTTTTGGATGGGGAGATCAATTTGTTTTAAAAAGTAAGTCTTTTGAGCCATATGAAGGTGTAATGCTTACTTTGTTTACATATGGTATTTCCTTGATTTCATACTTATCTTTTGGAATGATGATATTATTTTTGGCAGTTATTATAAATAATTCTGCTTCTGTTGTTGCGGTGAGTACAGGAATATTGTTTACATCACTTGTATCTGACTATATTATTCCAAAAGCTGCTCCATATTTAATCACTAACTATTTTAATACGTATAGACTGTTTGCTTTAGATTTTGAGTTTAAAAAGCTTTTAGCAGGGCTTATAGTTATTCTTACTTATGGTCTTGGTTTTTATCTTACGAGCATTAGTATTTTTAATAGGAAGGATATTTTGATATGATTGTAAGTTTTGCTATATTACTAGAATTAATAAGCTAAAACATAGGTAATTATTAATGTAATAAGATTATATTTTATCCGATAGATTATGTATTTAAAATATTTCCAAGGAAATTTAGAGCAATTGAAATGAAAAATATTATTATAATTATTTACATATTTGAAAATAAGAATAATTTTACTTTGAATAATATAAAAAGACTTTTTAATTATAAGTTTCAGTTTCATAATAAAAAAAGTCTTTTTTATAATTATGTTAGTATTAGTAAAAAATATGTAGATTTATTTTCCAAATATCTTTGAAATTATGTTTTTTAGAGAACATTTAAAACAATAATCTTTTTTCATCTTTCTAAGGTAATATTTTCTATCACGCTCTTCAGACGTTGGCATTGGAAAGGATGCACAGTTTCTCGGTGGAACAAAAGAAGAATGGTTAACACTAATATGCAAATCACGTGAAGCTATTTTCTTTCCGCATCTTTTGCAAAATTTTTCAAATTTCTTTTCAAACATGATTAACCCCTCCATTTTGTTATTTTTTGAGAATAGTCAATTAATTACAATTATATACTATTTTCTAATAAAAAGGAACAAAATATTGACAGAGAATTACACTAAAGAATATGTAAAGAAACTGGTAGTTTGGAATATGAATTAAACTCTTCTACTGGTGGTAAAATAACCGTACTATATATAATATTAATATCAGTTGAAAGGAGTTATTATGGAAAAAAAATCTGAAACTATTAAATCGCTTAATCAATTGTTACAGGGAGAATATATGGGAGTAGACGTTTTTAATATTTTTATTTCTAAAGTAGAGAATGAGAACGTAAAAAGTACTTTTAGAGAGATTCAAGGTCATCATAGAGAAAACATTGAGACTTTAGCAAATTATATACAGGATTTAGGTGGTAAGCCTGATGAAAATCTGGGATTAAAAGGCACAATGGCTGATATGAAAATAAATATGGAATTAGGTTCAAATCCTCAAGATACGTATGTGATAAACAAGGCTATTGAAGGAGAAACTCAAGGTATAAACATGGCAGAAAAAGTTCTGAGAGGAAATCTTGATAATCATTCAAGAGACCTTGCTGGTGAAATACTTCATCAAGATAGAAAATCTCTCGATAAATTAAAAAGACTAATGTAGTAATAAAAATAATCTAAAAAACTGTTAAAAGTAAATTCTTAACCTTTTAACAGTTTTTTATTTAAAAAACAGGTAAAATAATCGCGATTACAAAATAATCATGATTGAAAAATATTTAATATCATGTTATAATATAGTTAATTATTTAACATAATAAATACTATTGAGTTTTTGAAGTATTTTTCATGAAAGGAGAGTTAAAAAAGATAGCACTTGATAAAAAGACATTTGAAGAAGAAGTACTTAATTATGAAGGATATGTACTAGTTGATTTTTGGAGTGAAAGCTGTGAACCATGTAAAGCTCTTATGCCTTCAATAGTAGAACTTGAAGAAAAGTATAAAGACAAGTTAAAATTTTGCAAGCTAGATATTACAAAATCAAGAAGACTTGCTATTAAACAAAAAGTATTAGGTTTACCAACAATAGTAATCTATAAGTCTGGAGAAAAAGTAGACGAAGTTACAAAGGATGATGCATCAGCAGCTAATGTTGAAGCTATGATTATTAAATACATTTAGTAGAAAATTACAGAGTACTTAAGGTTAACAAAAATCTTTGGCTGTGTTTATAAAGCAGGCTTGATACAGTCAAGTAAAATTATAAAAAGAAAGGATGTTATGAATGGGATTATATGATGGTAAAAAAGTTATCATTATTGGGGACAGAGATGGAATCCCAGGTCCAGCAATTGAAGAATGTTTAAAGTCAACGCAAGCAGAAGTTGTGTTTTCATCAACTGAATGTTTTGTCTGAACTGCAGCAGGAGCAATGGACCTAGAAAATCAACAAAGGGTAAAGGATTTAACTGAAAAGCATGGTGCAGAAAACGTAGTAGTAGTTTTAGGCGCTGCTGAAGGTGAAGCTGCTGGGTTAGCAGCAGAAACAGTTACAGCCGGAGATCCTACATTTGCAGGTCCATTAGCAGGAGTCCAGTTAGGACTTAGAGTTTATCACGCAGTAGAAGCTGAAT
>DAOUQG010000009.1 GCA_030625765.1 Thermohalobacteraceae bacterium
ATCTACTTATAGCTAAAGCTAAACATCAAGGATTAGATAGGAGAAGTTGTAACACCCACTTATAGAAGTGAGTGACTAATGATTTTGATGATTATAATTTGTGATAATTAATCACTAATTTGAATAATACCAATATTATTATCAATTTGTATTACTACATCCATTTCCTCTGAGTATTTTTTCAATCTATTTAAAATATAATCAGCTTTATTATCTCTTGCTAAAGTTGGTTGACAATCTTTTATTTCTATTGGATGAAGTGTTATTTTTTTAACCTTACTGTCATTAATAACTAAGTCAACTATAATCGTTTCATCAGTTCCACTCTGAATTTGTCTATCAAAAATAAAATTACCTAAGCTGTAAAATATATATTTATCTCTATAATTTTCAATTCCTTGAAGTACATGAGGATGATGTCCTAAAATTAGATCAGCACCACTATCTACAGCTTTATAGGCTAATTCTCTCTGATATTCACTTGGATAAAACTCATATTCATTTCCCCAGTGAAATGATAAAACTAGAAAATCACAATTTTCCCTAGCCATTTGTATTTCTTTATCTAGTTTATCAAAATCAACTCTAGCTACATCTGGTCTACTTGGTGAAAATATATACCCTTCTGGAGGAAAAACACTGTATGCTAAAAAACCTATTACAGTATTATTCATTTTTACGAAATATGGCTTTCTTGCATCACCATAGCTTTTCCCAGCACCTATATACCCAATATTAGTCTTATTAAGCAAATTCATTGTGCTCATTAGCCCGACACTGTTTTGATCCATTGTATGGTTGTTAGCAAGACTCAATATGTTGAAGCCAGCATCTTTTAAGGCTATAGTATTGGAGGAATCTGCTTTAAAAACTATCTGAGGTTTTTTATATACAGGGTTACTCTCATCATATATCGGACACTCTAAGTTACCAAATACAATGTCTTTATCTTTAAATATATCTTTTACATGTTCATATGGATATTGATATCCTTCCTCATTAATTTTATCTCCCACTCCTCTAGATAATAAAATATCTCCTACAACCGACATATTGATTTCTTTATTAGCTTCAATTATCTTATCTGTCACAATAACTACTAATGCAACTAGAAAAATTATTGATATAATTATATACTTACTTTTCATATTATTTTCTCCTCATTCAAAAGTAGTAAAGTTAAACCCTCACCGATTAATTTCCATCCAGTGAGGGCAATCTTTTAGCATCCTGAACTATATGGTTCTTTTGGTAATGGAATATCTTTGTTATCATCACTTATAAAACTTTTCATCCACTCAAGCTGAGGTGGCTGTTTATTCTCTTTAAGAAGCTTCTGCCATTCCTCGTCAGTTAATCTTTTTTCAGCTTCAAATTCATAATAGCTGAAAACTGCTCCTCTTGTAAGATAAAGCTTGCCATCTATAGGTACTACAACATAAATTTCATATGCAGGTCCTACTCCTACTTCAAAATAACTACCATTGCTAAAGTCATTTGGAGCAATAGTATGAATATCAGCTATAACAGCCATGTTTTTATCGGTCTCAGATGTTATTTCAAACCATCTCATTCCATCTCCAGCAAACGAGCTTGTCAAATATTCTAAAAGTCCACCATATGTTAGTAGCTGGTAGTATTCATCCTCAGTAAGAGTTTCATTTCTTAACTCTTTGACTGAACAATTTATAAGAAATTGAATTAAATCTTCAAAACTCTGCAATTTACTTTCTAAGCTACCTGTAATAATATCTCTATCTTTTAAATTTTTCCTTGAGTATTTTGTCAACCATAATAGCTTTTCATATACTTCTATATTAGGTTCAACATACCCTCTAATCTTGGGTGGTTCTTCTCCTCCTCCACATTCTGCACCGCTTTGCTTTCCATATAATATAGTATCATGCTTAAGCTCAGACCAGCTTGCAAGTGCATTACTCAAGGATTTATCTTCCCATGCTTCATTAGTCATGAAAGATGGATAACCTTCACCAAATTTATTAAGCAGTCCCTTTAATGTCCACATCCAACCATAGTACATATTTGACTTCCACTCTTCTTCATCTAACTTATCAAATTTATCCTTCATTTTATCAAATGCTGCTGGATACCCTGACCACTTTTCATCTTCATGATTGACATTAATTTGAATATCATAAGCCCTGTCAGAGCCTAAAACTCCCATAACATCTAACCCAGAAGGTATAGGTCTCTCAATTGGTTTGACTAATTCCTGTATTATGTGTGCATCAGGTACATATCGCTGTCCCATAAACCGTAATTGTTTACCTACTGGTGTAGTAACAGTAGTATACTTAGCCTGTATCTGAGGTTCTGGTAAATCCTCTGCCAATAGATATACCTTATCTAGATTTTCTTTAATATTTAGTTCTTCAATATTTGGCTCATTACCATACACTTCAATTAATATGTCTTTGTAATGATATATAGTAAGATCATCTGAATTACCTACATAGAAATCAGTTGGTTCAAAAATATTTTCCCACAATTCAACATCATTAGAATTATTCTTTTCTAAGAACACGCAATATGTAATAAGTAATGCCTGCAGCGTCTGTTCAACATCTCTTACCTCTTCTCTATTTTCATCTAACATATAAAATGGAAACGGAGCTTGCCCATACCACATCATAGCCTTAAAATATCTCTCTAAATCCTTACTCCTTGTATAATGTCCCCTAGGCTTAAATTGACTATAATCAAGCTGAAAAGGAAATATTGTTGACTCTCCAAAAGGCACTTCACTCTTTATTAACTCATACTCTTCCTCTGCCATACTAACTGCTTCACTTGGAACATTATCTGGTATGTTCTTTTCTAAGCAAAGCCATGCAGTAGAGAAGAAAGCAGTATTTTTAAGCAAAGCCTGTTTTACATCTTTATTTTTAGTTTTATTATACAAATACACAGATTTATCTAACATATTTTCAGAAAGTGTCTCAACAAATCCTAACAGTTTTTCATTCTCAAGCGTTCTAAGAGAATAATCGAAAAATATATGATATACCTGAAGCACAGAATCAGTTGATACAAATGATGGTACTTTCAAGTACTCATTATTCTCATAAATATAAAATAACTGTTCTTCATTAGTTGGGCTTACAACAAAACCATTTTTACTAAGAATGTTTTTTTGTTCATATGTAAATTCGCCAAATTGCTCTAAATTCTCAATATTTGATAAATCCTCTTGTATTTGATATGGATTTACCAATGTATCATAAACTAGCTTCTCATAAGGAACGTCAATACTTGTTCTAGGTCTTTCAGCAGAAAAAACTACCTTGTCTACTGCATCTGAATCATTTTGGTTAGCTTCATCAGTCTGCTCATTTTGATCTCCTTCTTTACTATCTCTTTCTTCACCATTATTTTCGTTACCTTTAATAGTACCTTCAGAAGATGACTCAAGCTTATTTGTAGTACTATTATCACTGATTGAACACCCTACTGATGAAAGAATTACAGTGCATAAATAAACTACACAAAATATCAAGCATATTAATTTTCTTGTTCTCATTTACTATCACTCCTTCATTTTAATTCATTCTACTATGTAACGTTCAATATAATTATCTATCTTCTCTATTGAGAATAATCTTCCGTTATTATAATTTATACTTATCCAGTGCAAATCATCTCCTTGCTTAACTCTCGCATATACCTTATTAATATCGTTATTGAGCACCCTAAGACTTAGGATATCCTCAAATTCACCGCTTTCACTCATCGATTCAAATCCAAACCCTTTCCACTTATATGTGTTAATCACTTTGCTACCATTCAAAGTAATCTCTATAGATATAAGCTCATCCATACCATCTTGATCAATATCAGCAAATACATAATCTTCAAAAGGCTTTGAAAGTCTCGATCCTCTCCACTTTGGAAAAATTCCATCTTCTGCCCATGAGTATAAAAATGGTCTTTTAGCCATAACAGGATGAAATTCAGCTTTTTTATATACTCCTAGAGATATTTCAATTATTCCATCTCCATCAACATCTGCAGCTTGTATCTTCCATGGGTTAATCTCACTCAAGGAATGCTCATAAAGCTTTTCAAGCTTTCCTTCAAAGCAATATATCAACATGCTTTCTCCAAATTCTCTTTCTTCATTTCCAGTAATAAGAAGTATTTCGCTTTTAGCGTCATTAGTAACATCTGTAACAAAATTACTAACAATTCTTTCATTTTCTAAACACACCTCTTCACTTGTAATAAAATCACCATAAGTTGAAAATATCTCTAAAGTATTGCTAGTGAAAAATACTATATAGCTTTCTAATGAATTATGTACTACTAATGGTGAATTTATTTTCTGCTTTGATAAATGAACTATTTTCATATTAAAAGGATTTCTATCCCTTATACCATATACATAATAGTTAAATAGCTTACCTTTATAAAATATAGCTTTGTTTTGCTCTTCCTTATATTCTATTAGTATTTCATATTGAAATGACTTACTTATGAAAATTGCAACCATTCCAAATAAAACAACTACAATTAATAATAATAAAAAAGTTTTCATCCTCTTCTTCAATTTATCACCTTCATTATAGTACAACTAGCTTTTTCAAATTATAAAAATTGTAAGAAAATTTCTACTCTCCTATATTCTCAGTTCTTCCTTTATTAATAAACTCCTTTATTTTCTCTTTGCTTTTTTTATTAATACTATTTCAAAAAAATATGAAAAAACAAAAAAAATTATAATTGTTGAAGGTATTAATTGTATTGTATGGAATATATTGCTAAAAGGAATAAAAAAAGGAGGCTTATTAAAATGAATAAAAATTATCCAGAAAAAGAATCTTTACTAGCTACTCAGTTAGAAGATGAGCTAGAAAAAATCAATGAAAAACTTGTACACCTACAAAGAACTAGTACATTACTAAAAAAAGAAGATGAAATGATTCAACAATTAGGTGCTAATTTTATGGAATTCATCAAATCTCAAATTAAAAATGTAAGAGAGCAAATGGATGAAGTTGAAAGAGAACTTATTGATGAAGAAAGGAAGCATTTTAATACAAAGTCTAAACTAAAAATTATTAAAAATTCTCAAGTTTGTCTTACTGAAAAAGAGCTAAATGAGCTGCATAAGCTTTCGTCTGATTACAAAGCATTTGAAAAGCATATAAAGATTGGAATTAACAAAAATGATACAAAATATGAAGAGGTTTGTCTATGGAATGCATGCTGGACATGTACTGCATCATGTGGAGGATGTACTGGCTGTGGTCAAGCCTGTACTCAAATAGGAAATGCACTTTCTGGAAGCCATCATAAAGGTGAACAATGAAAAATCCAGTGCCTCACCAAATAAAAAAACCACCTTTATTACTTTCGTTAGTGATAACAGAAGAATGTAATCTTGATTGTAGCTATTGTTTTGTAATCAATAAGAGCCAAAGAAAAATGAGTGAGAGTATTGCACTCAGTAAAGTTGAGAAGTATTTAAATTCAGAATCAGATGAATATGAGCATGTTCAAATTGATTTTACAGGTGGAGAACCGCTATTGAACTTCTGTTTAATAGAAAAGGTAGTTAATTATGTTTGTTCAAAACAATGGAACAAATCATTTTCCTTTTCTATAGGTACAAACGGAACGTTAATAACCCCAGGAATTAGAAAATGGTCTCATGAGCATCCTTGTGTAGTCTTTGCTTTAAGCTTTGATGGAATAAAAGAGGTTTTTGATAAAAACAGGAGTAATTCATATGACTTAGTTTTAAGCAATATTGACTTTTTCAGAAAATGGTCTGATAATAAGGTGAAAATGACTATCTCTACTGAATCAATAGATCAAGTAGCTAATAGTATTAAGCATATACATGAATTAGGTTTTGAAGTTGCTGCTAATGTTGTATTTGAAGATGTTTGGGGTGCTAAAAAAGATGAATACTTAAAAGTATTTGATGAGCAGCTATCAGAGTGTATTACTTTTTATGCTGAAAATCCAGAATTAAAGCCTCCTTACCTTGTAGATATGCCAATTGAAGCTCTACTTTTTCCAAGAAAAAAAAGCGAGAGATTTTGTGGGTCTGGTAAAAACATGATAGCTGTAGATGTTGATGGTATTGAGTATCCATGTCACAGGTTTTTGCCTATGTCTAGTAAGAATCCTCAAGCTACACCAGATCTTACCTTCAAAGAAGTAAACCCTAAAAAGTGTGATGACTGTATCTTACTGACATTATGTCCTTCATGCATTGCTTACAATTATGAATGCAATTCAGATGTTGACCATAGGACAACATGGCATTGCGAATTCATTCATTTACAAGCATTAGCAAGTGCAAAGCTTCAATACCTAAAACTAAAAAAAGAAATACAAGACAATCCACCTGAAGGCTGCGATATTTATAAAGGAGCAGAAATAAAGAGGAAAATAGAAGCAATTCGTATACTAATGGGTAAAACAGACTTAAATGTTTAATGTATTATACCAATAATAAGCCTGTGATTTATTCACAGGCTTAATTATATCGTTTTTAATTTTTCTACCACCTTCATCATCCAAAGTCTATAAATATATACGTTTTCATAGAAACCAAGTCTAGTCTACTTTTAATCCCATTTGAATAGAATCATAAAATTGTCCGTCTAAATAAAAATCTCTCGTTACCAATCCTTCTTTCACAAAGCCAAGCTTCGTATATAGTTTTAATCCTCTTTCATTATCACTTCGTACTCTTAGATTTATTTTTCTAACTATCCCTGTACCCTTCGCCCACTCTATCAAATAAGCAATAAGCTCTTTTCCTATTCCGTATCCCCAATACTCTTTTCTAACACTTATACCAAACTCTCCTACATGCTTAGTTCTTAACCTGTTACCTCCTGCAAAATTTAAATTTCCAATAATCTCACCATCTAATTCTGCAATAATAAAAAGCTTGTTATCACTCTTAGAACTGTCTTCAATTATTTGCTCTTCTCTTTCTATAGTAATATTGAATTCCCTAGGTCCAAAGGTTAGAAAGTCTGATTCTTTAGCTATATTGTTTATATATTTAATCATGTTCTGAGCATCTTTTTTAGCCACTTCTTTTATTGTTATTTCTTTTCCACTTACTACATGAATTTTTTTCATCACATTTCCCCCTTCTACATAAAAACTATAGCTTTGATAAAACCTTCATAAGCCAAGGTCTATGAATTTTTACTGCCTTTTTGGGACATAGTTCTTGACAACAAAAACATCTTATACATCCATCTAAGTTAACCACTGGTCTTTTATTTTTCATCTCTATAACCTTAGGAGGACAGCTTTCAGCACAATCTCCGCAGCCTACACATTCTTCATGAATAAAAACAGGTTTTGGCTGTAATAGTCTATTAATTATGTCTCTTAAAAATTTAGGCACCCAACCTTCTAATAAATCTAGACTCCTAATTTCAGGTATTACAAAATCATTAATGCTAAAATCCTTTATATCATCTCCCAACAGTTCAATATCTTCAAGGCTTCCCTTACAAATTCCACGTTCTACACATCTTTGTACTGTGGGTACTTTAGTTGGTTCAAGTCCAATAATTGAAGTTGCAACAACATCTAAATGATACGGACTAGTAGAAGCAATTACTACACCTACTTCTCTTGGATCACCAGCACTAGGTCCAGACCCTTCCATCCCAACAATACCATCCATAAATGATAAGGTAGGCTTACATGCTAAACAAATATCTACCAAAGCATTAGAAAAATCAACATTGTTTGGCATACGTACATGGTATTCAGCTTTTTCAAGACCTGCGATTACTCCAAACATATTTTTTACAGCTCCTGTAAACATCATCATTCCGTGAGTTTTCAGCTTTGATACAGATATAACCTTATCCACCTCTTTTAAAACTTCAATTATGTTTACTTCTTTTAATATCAATCCATCCTCATTTTTAACAATATTTGAATTAGTATTATAATTCAGATTAGCTCCAGTTTCATTAGCTATCTCTTCAATTCCACAACCCTTATACACATTTCTCAGCATTCTTTGATTAAAAGGTCCTCCTGGACTATCTCCTAATACTATACTTGCTCCATATTCTATTAAAACCTCAGCTAAAGCCTTTGTGAAAACAGGATGTGTAGTAGTAGCCTCCTCGGGTTTTTTTCTCATTAGCAAATTCAATTTAAGCAGTACAGTATCTCCTTTTTCTATATATCTATTTATACCTCCTAAATTTTCAAAACTTTCTACAATAGAATTTTTGACTTCTGTAAAGTCATATTCATTGCATTTAACTAAAGAAACCTTTTCTTTCATAATAAATCTTCCTTTCTGATAGTTAGTTATACCATAATTTTACCATATAAATAACACAAATGTAGAAACATAATAGAATATTCTTCATTCAAGCATTTTTTCAGGTTCAAATTAATATAATTAATTTTATAGAAGGTTTTTAAATTAAAAAATAACTGATTTATTTTATTAGAAATATTATTGGTATTGATATAATTTTAAAAGGAGGACATATATGGAAAAAAATAATTATATATGGATTAAAGAGGGATATTTAGGACATGACATTCTAAGCACAAATTACAGTGATTATTGCTGTAAAGTAACATTTGGCGGAGCTCGAAGGCTTGATAACAGTGATAAATGGAAAATCCACCTAATATATAGTAATGCATCAAATTCAAATAAATCTGAAAATAAAGCAGTCTATAGTTCAACAATAAGTCTTGTAATTACTCCTAAAGAGAAAATAAGGTTTGAAAGTTATTTAGGAATAACCGAAAAGATATCTATTAAAGATTCTACTGAGGAACCTATGACACTCACCCGCTTTTTCCCTGTTCAATATATTAGATTTTTATATATTGAACAGGATTATATAAAATATGAAGCACATTGTTATTAATTTACAATGTGCTTCATATATTTATTTCTACCTACCTCATAATAAACTATGCTGATTTAGCTATGTTGTATTAATACTCTACTAGTGTTATAATTAGGCTATTAACAATAACATTTTGAAATATGAGGTGATGTTTTGAAAAGGTTTTTAGTATTAATAATATTGATTATGTTTTTATTACCATCAGCTTTATATGCTGATGAGCAGGTAAACTATGAAGAAGATAATATAGAAACCTTCACTGAAAGAGGCGAGGTTCTAGAAATTATTGCCGATGCAAATGAGGATGAGAATACCGACGAATTTAGTGTTTCATCTCAAATCGTAAAAATTAAGGTTCTGACAGGTAAGTATAAAAATGAGGAATTTGTGATTGAAAATAATATAAGCGGTAATATAGCCTTTGATATAATTGTGGAAAAAGGAGACAAGGTACTGTTATTTATTGAAGAAGGCTTAGATCAAGGACCAACAATTTATATATCTGATTTTATTAGAGATACATATCTCTACTATATTTTTATTGCATTTGCAATACTTTTAATTGTTATCGGAGGAATAAAAGGTATAAAATCTCTTGTAACATTGTCAATTACTATTGCTGTTATATTTAAAATAATGCTTCCTTTATTGCTAAAGGGATTTAATCCTATATGGTTAACAATAAACTGTGCTCTCGGTATTACAATTATTACTTTCTTAATCATAGGAGGATTAAATATAAAATCAGTATCTGCAATTATTGGTACACTCGGTGGAGTTTTATTTGCAGGTTTTCTAGCTTATTTTATTGGAATCACTGCTAACCTAACTGGATTAAGTAGTGAAGAGGCAAGTATGCTATTATACATTCCTCAAAATATGCAATTTGACTTCCGAGGACTTCTTTTTGCAGGAATAATCATTGGTACACTAGGTGCAGTAATGGACGTTGCAATGTCTGTTTCTTCTTCAATGTATGAAATTAGGGAGCTTAATCCAGAAATAAGTCCCAAAGAATTGATGAAATCAGGACTGAATGTTGGTAAAGATATCATGGGAACAATGTCAAACACTCTTATTTTAGCTTACACTGGGAGCTCAGTACCTCTATTACTTTTGTTTATGGCATACGAAACTTCTATAGTAAAAATACTAAATTTAGACTTAATTGCTACAGAGGTAGTTAGATCTTTTATTGGAAGTATCGGACTAATTCTTACAATTCCAATTACAGCACTAGCTGCAGGTTTAATATTGAAACATAAAAAACAATCATAAAAATATATAGCGGCCAAAATTGGTCGCTATACTATTTTAAAACTTCATTATTTGATTATTTTATCATTATAGTTATATGTGATTTACAGGTGTTATAGGGTCTTTCCCATTTAACACAGCTATTACATTATCAACAACCATCTTAGCCATCTTAGTTCTTGTCTCTGTAGATGCACTACCGATATGTGGAGTTAAAACCACATTATCTAACTGCTTTAATTCTTCTTCTAATGTTGGTTCATTTTCATATACATCTAATCCTGCTCCCCATATTTCTCCTTCCTTTAATGCAGCTACTAAAGCTTTTTCATCTATAACTGGTCCTCTTGCTGTATTTATTACTATTGCTGTTTTTTTCATCATTTTAAATTCTTTTTTACCCAGCATATGCTTAGTTTCGGCAGTTAATGGTACGTGTAATGATAAGATATCTGATTCTTTTAAAAGAGTCTCTTTATCAACATATTTAGCATTGTAATCATTCTCAAATTCATAATCTCTACTTCTGTTGTAATATAAAATTTTCATGTCAAACCCAATACTTTTTTTAGCAAACGCTTTACCTATTCTACCTGCCCCTATGATTCCTAACGTTTTTCCTGTTACGTCTTGACCTAAGAGAAGAGTAGGAAAAAAAGCATCCCATTTTCCTTCTCTGACGTATCTATCTCCTTCTAACACTCTTCTGGTTACAGCAAATAATAGTGCCCAAGCTAATTCAGCTGTTGTATCTGATAATACCCCTGGTGTATTAGTTACTTGTATACCTCTTTTTGTAGCCTCATCAATATCAATATTATTAAACCCCACTGCGTAATTTGCTATCACTTTTAATTTTTTTGCATTCTCTAGCACATCTTCATCAACTACGTTTGTTAACTGAGTAATAACAGCATCCACATCTTTGATGTTTTCTTTTAGCTCTTCTTTGGAAAGAGTTCGGTCTTCTGGACTAATAATTACTTCAAAATCCTTTTCTAATAATTCTACTGGCATTAATGATACATTTCTAGTTATGTATACCTTTTTCTTATTCATTTAATGTCACTCCTTTAATTTTTGATATAGAAAAATTTTTAATATTTTGGGTTTAGAAAATGCTTCACACCAATTATTACAACATTCCTTGTTTACCCAACTTCATTCATTTCAATCACTCAATACATAAAATAAATGATGACTGGACAATTCTAAATATAATATATATCCTAGATATTAGATATTATGTATACTACTTATTAATCTAAATATCTCCTGAATACTTCTTTGAATAAAAAAACTAGCCTTCTCTTTTTCTAATGCATTCTTAATATCAATAGGATAGTTTATTACAGAAAACATTGCATCTATACCATATTCATGATTTATATATGAATCATCCGAAATACAGCCTGCTATTGCAATAACAGGAACATTATACTTCTTAGCAATTTGCGCAACACCTATAGGGACCTTGCCATTTTTTGTCTGACTATCTATTTTCCCTTCACCAGTTATAACTAAATCACTATCTTTTATTGCCTCTTCTAACTCTATACGTTCTGCAATTATTCCTACTCCTGATTTCAGTTCTCCATTTAAAAAAGCAATTATTCCAGCGCCTAATCCTCCAGCAGCACCAGATCCAGAAATATTTTCTATATCTATATTTAAATCTCTTTTTATTGTACGCGATAAGTTCTTTAATCCATTATCTAGTTCAAATATCATTTCTTTAGTAGCCCCTTTTTGAGCTGCATACACATGTGCTGCTCCATTTGAACCACACAAAGGGTTATCTACATCACAAGCCACAATAAATCTTGACTGTGTTATTCTTTTATCTAATCCTGATATGTCTATTTTATTGATTTTGCTCAATTCTCCTCCGCCATAGCCTACTTCTATACCCTTAACATCTAGAAAGCTACCGCCTAGAGCTTGAGCCATTCCTACACCACCGTCGTTAGTAGCACTCCCACCTATTCCTAAGATGAATTCCCTACATCCCTTATCTAAAGCAGCTTTAATAAGTTCTCCTGTTCCATATGTTGTTGTAATCATAGGATTTCTTTTTTTAAAAGGAACTAATGGTAATCCAGATGCAGAAGCCATTTCAATAACTGCAGTTTTTCTGTTTCCTAATATTCCATAATAAGATTCTATTTTCTGTCCTAAAGGGTCTGTAACCTCAACTATCTCTAATGATCCCCTAGTAGCATGTATTAAGGATTTAACAGTACCTTCTCCACCATCAGCCATAGGTTTTTTTATTATTTCAGCACCTTTAAATACATTTCTGATTCCTTTTTCAATACACTCTGCTACCTCAATAGCTTCTAAGCACCCTTTAAAGGAGTCACTGGCTATTACTACTTTCATATTATTCCTCCAATTATATTCTTCTACTTATTGAGAATAAACTCAAAAACCTCTTATATTTATTAAAACAGATTTATTAAATTCACTCAAGTTTTTTTTTTAAAATTCTGTATTTTGTTTATTATTATCCATTTTACAAATACTATATTGAGTAAATATTATTTAGGAGGTAAAATATATGAAAAATGATATTCCTAAACACCATTACAATCTTACAAAAGCAGTGGAAGGCACAGGATGGATTCTTTGCGATGCCTTAAATACTATGGTATGCAATAACATATCAACTGACATGAATGCTAAAAATAAAGTTGATTCACTACTTGCAAATAATATAACCGAAATTTTTCAAGTTATTTCAGAGTGTGAAGAACCTGAAATTATCGACCATCTAGCAGATAAAATTATTGAATTTGCTGAAAATGATATTCATAGCTTCTTAAATTATATGAGTGAAAATATGGGAGATAATCCCTTATATAAAAAGGTGTATGAATTAACTAACAACAAAATAATGTGAAATACTAAAAAACAGTGGAATTAACCGCTGTTTTTTAGTATTTCATGTTATAGTCGAATTTGCCTTAGTTAGTGTTTTATCAGATAAACAAAACACCTGCATTTTTAACATTAAAATTGCAAAAACTGTACCTAAATCCACCTTATTATAATAAACCATACTAATATTAATTTATTCTTTATATTTTACTAATTAAACAAGTAATTATCTGCTTTTATTGCTAAACTAGTACCTTTTTCTTTCTATACACTTATATTCAGTTTACACTTTCCTGCATTTCCAATCAGCTTTAAACAGTAGAATCATCTTCTCTGCATGCAATAGTATAAATATCCTAGATGGATTCGTTCTATTACAACTTACTAATAATACTAGCGTTTAACATTTTTTTAAAAAATATAGTTTAAAATAATATAATTGCAATAAAATCAATATGAAGGAACATTTTTTTTATATTTTAGCTTCTTTGGTGGTTTATATTTTTTTGGATATTCAATATCAATTACTTTGTTTAACACTATTGTTCTCGGGTTAGTGTGAAGCATTTGGTATATTTTATTTGGTTCCATTTTTTCATATAGCTTTTCCATTAAATTTTTAAAATGAAAAAGAACTCCATGAGAAGAATGTGAATCTGTACTAATTACATGACACATTTGACTATTAATAAGTATTTCAGCAGTTTTTTTAACAACAGCTCCTCTTAGTCCCAATATACTGGTAATATCGATTTGAGACAGGCATCCTCTTATTATCATATTATACAAGATATTAGGATCATCAATGATTCTTAAATTCCTTTCTGGGTGAGCTATAACAGGAATCAGCCCTCTTAATCTTAGTGTATAAATAAGCTCTTCAATAAATATAGGGATATCTAACGTCGGTAATTCTAATAAAAGATATCTTGACTTATTAAGAGTCGTAATTTCGCCATCATTTAAAAGCATCAAAATATTAGGTGTTATAAATACTTCATTACCTAAAAATACGTCAACATCTATTTTCCTTTTTTTTAATTCATTATTTAAAATATCTAAAAGCTCTTGATTATATTTATAATTTTTAGAGCCTTCTCCTTCTATATAATGTGGTGTTGCAACCATTACTTCTATACCGTTTTTATAAGCTAGTCTTGCCATTTCTAGAGATTCTTCGATATCTCTGGCTCCATCATCAGTACTAGGTAATATATGACTATGTATATCAAACATTATTGTAATCTCCTTTATTTCATATTTTTCCATTTTATTTTTTTGTGTTTAAGATTATAATTGTAATAATCAAAATATTGATCCATGTAATAAGGAATTTTTTTTACTGACATCTTGTTTAAAACAACACCTAAGATGTCAGTCTTTAAGCTTATTAGTAAATCTTTAGCAGTCGTTGCTGCTTCAACTTTAGTCTGTTCGGATGCACAAACTAATATAGTACAATCACTTATTTTGGACAGTAAAGATGTATCCGTTACTAGACAAATAGGTGGTGAATCTATCAATACCATATCATAATCATCTACAATTTCTTTTAATAACACTTTCATTTTATTGGATGATAATAATTCTGATGGATTTTGTGGTATAGGTCCTGAAGTCAATATATCAATACCATTATATCCTGCGCTTTGTACTGCTTCTTTGTATTCTATTCCCTTAGTTAATATGCTTGTTATACCTTTATAATTGAATAATTCAAACATCAAATGTATGGAAGGTTTTCTCAAATCACCATCAATAATCAAAACTCTTTTTTCTATTTTTGATATCATAAGAGCAAGATTGCTAACAATTGTACTCTTACCTTCTTTTTCTCTAGGACTCGTGATAACAATAGTTTTTATTTTCTTATCGCTATTTAAAAACTGAATATTTGTTCTTAATGTTCTAAATGCTTCAAAAACATTGGATCTAGTTTGTTCATTTGTGTTAAATATATATGCTTCATTATTTTTAATATTTTTTTGTTTTAGATTTTTAGGAATGACACCAATAACAGGTAACCCCAAATATTTTTTAATGTCCTTTTCTGTCTTTATTTTATTATTTATATTCTCAAAAAATATTATTGAAAATGACACTATAAAAACTCCTAATATACCGACAATGATAATATCAATTATTGGTTTAGGACTAAATTGATTACTAGGTACCTTAGCTTCATCAATTACTTTAACATTATCAGTTTTTAAAAGATCTTTAATATTGCTAATAAAAATATTACTAAGTTTATTAGCGATATTAGCTGCCAGTTGGGGGTCCTTATCTATGATTTCTATGCGTAATATCCCTGCATCTTTTAACTGATATACTTTAATATTTTTCTTAAACTTTTCATAGGTTGTATCTAAATCTAATTCTGAAATAACTGTATCAATTGTTAACCTACTATTAATAATCTGCTCATATGTACTGACTAGTTTTTCACTTAGTAATATATCATCGTATTCAATTTTCTTATCATAGTTTTGTGATTTTCCAACTAATAAAGTTGTAAATGCCTTATACTGTGGTTCTACAACAAAACAACTTATTATACCAGTTATAACTACAATACTAATAGTAATAATGAGCAATATTGCTAATCTTCTTCGTAAAATAAGAAAAATATCTTTCAATTCAATTTCTTCCAAATTACAACACCCCCTTTTTACAATAATTGTTGTTAAATACTGCTATTCGTCTATGGCTATAGTCAACTTAGTTTTGATAAAATCAATAACTTGGTTTACTTCTTCTATATTCATTAATTTAATTAAAATAAAATTCAGAGCAATATTTAAGCCATAGCTGTCCCAGCAATTATAACAGGAGTTTTAGTGTCCTTAAATGAATAAAAAATCCTTGATAGAAAACTACTCAATCCAAAGTCTACGACTCCTACTAAATAATAAAATAGAGCACTTGAGGTTAATAATGTAGCTCTAGAGTCAAAGTGTCCTCTTATCAACAATCACATTACCATGATTATAATCTTCATATATCATTCCCTTTAAAAATCCAAGTCCATATGATATATGTAAAATGAAATGGACATAAATTAAAGTAATCTTTTTAGCAAAAGTATCTGCATAACCATTGGAAAAGGAAAAAATTATACAAAGAAATAAATATGAAAATAAGATTCCTAAATATAATAAAAAAAACAGATTACTAATAATTGAAAATATAGATCCATAAAATAAAAACAATATAAAAACAGCAGGAATTATATGTCTTATATGCGAAAGAGCTTTATGTTTTTTAATAACTTTAGTTTTCCAAAACCCATACTTGAAAAATTGTCTGAATAAATCTCTTAATTTACTTCTAGGATAATAATAACTTTTAATCATAGGTGTAAAAAAAATCTTCCCACCATTTTTTATAATCCTATAATTCAATTCATAATCTTCATTCGTCACTAACCGTTCGTCGTATAAGCCAATTTTAAGTAATGTTTCTCTTTTAAATGTTCCAAATGAAACACTATCTACAAAGCCTTCAAAATTATGATTGTGATATTTGGCTCCACCAAGTGCAAATTTAGAATAATAACTAGCAGCTATCGTCTCTTGTATGAAGCTTTTCCCCACTGGTATTGCTGGCCCCCCAACATTATCTGATTTAGTTTTTTTAAGATAATGAATACATTGTTCAACATAGTCGGGAGAATAAGTAGAATGTGCGTCAATTCTAATAATTATGTCTGCTTCTGATTGGTTAATTGCCATATTCATTGATATTGAAATTAACCTCTGGGTGTTTTCTATGACTGTTATATTCTTATAAATTATTTCCATGTTTTTGACTATCTCTTTAGTTTTATCAGTTGATCCCCCATCAACAATGATTATATTAAAATTTTCTACTCCATAGCTTTGATTTAATAATGAAGTTATACAATCTTCTATATAGTTTTCTTCATTTAATACTGGAATAACTAAATCTATCATTTTGTAATTATTCATTCAAATCCCCTTTACATATAATTATAAATAACCTGCTTTTTACATTACTTTCTACGCTTTTTCTAATTTGTATTAGTTAGATAGTATATATGAGGTAGACTATCAAAATATCTATACTAATATTTCATATCCTTTTGTTTATCAAATTATAAAAATCAGAATAAAGTTCTGAAACCTTGAGCTTAAATTTATCAAAGTCATTACTTGTTGAAATTCTTCTTAATTTATATACATCTTCTGAATTATTAATCATCACTGATCCTTTAAGAGTTGTAACAGCACAAAGAAATCGATTTTTTTGCAATAAATTAATAATTTCATCATTAAAATCATATCTATCACCATTAGGATAAGCAAACATTTGTACTTTATTTTTTAGTATGCTTTCGATTTTCAATTTTGAACTCATGATTTCTGTTTCTGATTCTTCTAAACTTATTTGTGTAAGTATAGGATGTGTTAAAGTATGCGCACCAAAGCTTACCCCCTGATTACTCATTTTTTCAACTTCATCCCATGTCATTAATAAGCTTTTTCCTAACCCTTTTGGAATACTCACATTACACTCATGCTGTATTTTGTCAATGTATTTTAATTTATCATTATTAGGTATCTTCTTTAATTTGTTTGTTATTTCCAAATAGCTTATTGCTTTGTTTTTAAATGTATCTAATGAAAAAAAAACTAAATTATCTAAAGTAATTTTATCTCTATGTGTATGATGTAATAAATATCCTACCTTATCCCACCAGAATAATTTATCTTGACTAATAAAGTTGGCTGTAAGAAATATTGTAACAGGAATATTATTTTTTTTTATAATTGGAAATGCATAATTATAGTTATCTTTGTATCCATCATCAAAAGTAATGATTGCAACTTTTTTATATTTATACTTATTTATTTCCTTACTACTTATTAATTGAATTAATTTGTGTAAGGATATTATTTTGTAATGATTTTTTAAATATATAATTTGCTGCTCAAATTCATGAGGTGTAATACTTGATAAGGACCATGTATCTTTTTTAGAATTTACTCGATGATAAACCATAATAATAATATGATTATGGTTTATTATTTTATTACGAAAATAGGAGTATATTTTAGGAATTTGAGTGTGATTAATGATCTTACATAAATTGTCACTAATATTCATTATATCTCCTTTCTATACTCTCTCTGTTTATAAAACTAAAAAAAAACTTTTAATTATTATTGATGTTTACACCTGAGTTCATCTATACTTGGAAATGATTTTTTTATATTCAACTATTGAATCTTCAGCTGTTTTCTTTGCATCATATTTATTTTTAACTAAGCTTAAAGAGTTTTTAATATATTCTTCTTTATTATTACTATAGTCTGAAACTGCTTTTAGAATAGTCTTTTTTATCTCAGAAGGACCTGTTGTCGTTACCCAGCCTGATCCATTTTGTATGATGTCATCAGCTACATTTGTTTCTTCAGTTACTATGCAGGGTAATCCATGAGCCAAAGCTTCAAGTATCACCATAGGCATACCTTCTGACCTTGAGGTTAAAATAAAAATATTGCTATCCTCTAATGCCTCATTTTTTTCTTTTTCATAAACAGGACCTCTATAATCAACATATTCATTATTGATTGAAGAAAGTATAAACTTTAATTTTTTAATATCTTTTTCTTCCCCATTTCCATAAATAATTAAGTTGAAATTTTTCTTTATAAATTCTTCATTGGAAATTAATTTTATACCTTCTAATAAAAAGTCAAGGCCTTTAAATTTGAAATCAATTCTAGATAAAAATATGATTTTTATTCCAGAATTTACACGTTTAGTCATACATCTATTCTCTATTTGAAGCCCATTATTAACAATTATGTAATCTTTACATTTAAAAATGGAATCCCTATGCTCCCCCTCATTTAAGAAAGAGATTGCATGTGAAGTTTTTATAAATCTATCAAATAAAAAAATATTTCCTATTTTCTTCTTAAGCTTCTTATGTTTTTGAGAAAGTATTTTTAATGATCCATGAGGTTTAATAATATAGGGAATATTTTTTCTTTTCAATATTTTATATAATTTTACGAAAGATAAATAATATATTTCATGAAAGATCACTAAATCAGGTTTATAAGCATCATTCATGATTTGTTCTATATTTCGTATGTCTAATAAATCGAATTTAAATTGCCTCTCACTTAAGTCACTAATATTTTTGGCAATCAACAACTTTGATTCTACTCCAGGTATTTTATTCTGTTCCTCAATAAATGGAGTTACTGAAGTAGATATTCCATCTCCTTTATCAAGTTTTTTTCCCATTATATGAAGTATTTTCATGATTTTACTCCTTACATAACAAAGATTCATTAATAAACAGATAAAAGAAGTATTAGTGACTTGAAAATCAAGTATCGTAAGCAGAAACTTGAGAAACTGTAAAGAAAGTAATCCAAAAAGGTGTAAAAGTTAGATTCCAAATAAAAGTCGAGATAGCTAACTGAGATAGCAGTATTCCAAGATATAAGTACTTCATATCATTGTTATTCATTAAGATTTTATAAATAACATAAAGGATTAGATATATAAAAACTAGAAGGCTTATTATTCCTTGCTCAAATAACACTGATAAATATGTATTATGAATTCTACTTGTTTCAAATGCTAAGTTGTCACAGTATAATACAAACCAATCAAGCATATCTGTAGACCCAATTCCACTACCCACCAATAATGTAATGGGTCTTTCCTTTACCATGTTAATTCCCATTACTATCTCGTTAATCCTCATCATTGAAGAATCCCAGTCCGAGCTGCCTTTTTCAAAAATAATGCGTGTCATAAGATATTCAAATTGACCAGTAATGTCCAGTACTGTAAAATTTATTAATACTATTGTAATAACAATTATAAAAACAAAAATACAACTAGTTTTTATAATTCCGTTTTTCTTTACACTATAGATAAAATAGAATACATAAAGAATAATTAGTGCTAATAGTCCTGATCTAGAAGCTGTAAAAAGGCTTATGATAGTTAGAACTATAATGCTGATACAGAATACTATATATTTAAATTTTGATACTGTATTATGATTTATTTCCATGTTTAGAATTATAAAAGTTATAAATAATATAATTAATGAATTAAAATAATTTGGACCACCAAAAAAACCTCCATATCTATTCCCATTAAAGTTATATAAAAAATCAATAACTAGAGTTATTGTACCGATTACAGAAAATTTAGCAAATAGATTTAAAGAGCTAATATCTAGAATATTAGAATAAATTATACATAATATTGATAACACAAACAAAGTACTCATTGAATAAAAAGCATTGAATATAACACTGTAGCTGTAGCTAAGATAAGAAGAAATAACTGTTACACTTGACAAGATAGCTAGCAATAGTAAAATCGTATTTTCATAGCTGAGCTTGATTTTTTTCTGTACAAAAAAATAAGTGATCAAAATAGGTATGAACAGGTAAAATAACTTTAATCTACCGTATACTCTTATAGAGTTTAATGTAAAAGTCAGTATAAAAATTGCAAATACAAATTGATATACCTTTTTGGTGTTTATTGCCATGTATTTTTCTCCTTTTTAATAGAGCTATACCTGTGTTAAGTAAATTAAAACCCATTGACTCCTTTCAGTTATATATTTATTCTAGTAATATATATATTATTACCAATTTGACCTATAGGTTACAATTCAGGGACTACAGGGACTAAGGGACAGGTACCTTGTCCCATTAATACTTATTGAATAGTTGCGCTCTACCCTTCACTATTTCACATTACCTCATTTAAAATGCAATTTAAAATCTCTTATTAACATTTTAGTTAAATCTCTTGTACAACCATATATAAATATAATAATATTAGTAGTAGCAAGTAATAAATATTAATTGTCAATAATATTATAATCATTCAAAAACCTATTGGAGGTACTAATAATGGAGAACAAAACTAAAGGAATCATACTAATTCTATTATCTGCTTTATTCTTTGCATTAATGGCTGCAACTGTTAAATCTCTTGGAAATATTCCAACAGCTGAAAAGATATTTTTTAGAAACATTTTAGGCTTTATAATAGCTTTTATTATTATTAAAAAGAAAAAACAGCCTTTGATTGGTAATAATGTCAAGCTTTTATTTTTAAGAAGCGTTTTGGGGCTCTTGGGAGTAGCTTGTTATTTTTATGCTTTGTCTAAAATACAACTAGCAGATGCAGTTATTTTAAATAAAATATCACCATTTTTTGTTCTAACTCTTTCTGCGATTTTTTTAGGAGAAAAAATAAAAAAATTGCAAATATTAACCTTAATATTCGCAATTTTAGGAGCAGGCTTAGTTATTAAACCTGAATTTAGCTCTAGTATAATACCTTCTATTATCGCACTGCTATCTGCATTTTTTGCTGGAGCCGCATATACTACCATTAGGCATTTGAGACATACAGATGCGGCTGAAACTATTGTGTTATATTTTACTTTTATTTCTACAGTTGTAATGATACCATTTATGTTATTCGGTCAATTTGTTGTCCCTACTCCTGCTGAAAATGTTAGACTGTTAGGTGTAGGTGTATTTGCTACATCAGCGCAATTCCTAATGACGAATGCATATAGATTTGCACCAGCAGGTGAATTATCCATATATACCTATACAAATATAATCTTTTCGACCATTATAGGATTAATAATATGGACTGAAATACCAGACTACTTAACAATAGTTGGTGCTGGACTCATAATAATTGCAGGGTTTTTGAATTTTTATGCTAATAGGACTGTTAAATAGAAAAAGATCAAATTATAATAATTCTATAATTTATATCAATTAAAAATATCATTCACCCAACTATAGCACTCTTCTAATTCATCATCAGAAACAAGGTCCGAACGATGTTCAAATAATATCTTTACATCCTTGTTTATATACGCAATCTCCTTCAAATATCTTTCTATATCAGCCCATCCTTCGTTTGGATCTAATGTAGGTAAAGCTGGGAAATGACTATTTGAAACAGTGTTTGTTACCTTTACATTTGATACATGAATTAGATATGTATATTTAGCCATTCTTCTTATAAACTGTATTGAATCAAAGTTCGGATTGACCTTTTCATTTATATGTAACCTAGCTGTGTCTAAACACATTTTCAAATTGGGGTATTTCTCAAATAAATCTTCTAACAAAGTGGTTTCATATATATATTTGTTAACAGCATCATGCTCTAGTACAATCTGAACATTATAAATATGTGACAACTTGGATAATCTAAAAAACATATCTTCACAATTCTGTTTAAATACCTCAAAATCATAGTCACATTGATACATAAATTCTTCTCTGCTTCCAAATCTCCAATTCTCCCAGTTAAGGTTTTCATCTAATAAGACAGGCTTTGGAAAATGGACTAAAATATACTTTGCGTTTATTTCGCTGGCATATCTAACCTCTTTCTCAAAAGCATTATACGCCTCTTCTCTTTCATCGTCATTCAATGACAAAAGCAAAGGATCTCTTAGCTTATAGCTTGTCTGAAATAAAGAAAAGTGAATTCCAATATTAAAATTGTTCTTCCTTGATTCTTCTGCCAAAATGTCTACTTCTTTTTGATTTAGAAATTGACATGCTTCTATTCCAAAAAAATCTTCTCTAAAATCCCTATTAAATTTCTCATAATCAAATCCCCCATAAAATCCAACAAGAAAATTCTTCATCTTTTCTTCTCCTTCCAATTTTATAAATACTAGAGTATTTATTACATATTATAACATTTATTCCTCTAGCTCTACTATAATTCTCCAAAAAAAGGACTCAAGGATTTGAACTGAGTCCTTTTTTTATCAATAGTTTATTTTTTATCATCAAATATCTTAATTATGCCTGTAGCATATACAAGGAACGAAGGGATAAGTACCTTGTCCCTATTTAATTTTGATTTCAATTTCTTAAAGAAAATCATAGCAATATAGAATGTTAATAACATAACAAAATCGTCGCAACGTTGATTTACAAGCCTTTGATAGGTTGTTTTATTCATGTGTAAGTTGTGTATATGTGAATAAATGTAAAAATTGTCCATATATTTCTTTAACTCATGTATCTTTTGAGCTTTTATTAACGTCTACTCGAAAACTTTTGTTATCCAAACATTACCATTGATAATTAATTAACAATTTGATATATTATGGCTATAAGTTTTTTATACCTAAGTTTATTTTTATCATTAAAATTTATACAAAACATATTAGGAGGTATAAAAAGTATCCCAAAGGTTTGAGAGCTAGTTGTACCACTTGGGGCACTTGAGCACTTGACTTAAAGCTAGACTTAATCTGAGTAATAACGGATATAGTTAACGGTTTGATGGCTATTCATAACCTTATAGGAATTCTAACTTCAAAAAGGTAAAAAGGACCCAAATTTGAGCCCTTTTTTGACAAACTTAATTACATTCATATTAAACAAAGTTTTATGATATTACACCCGTAGCGTATAAAAGAATTACAACTATAGCTAGTGGTGCAACATATTTTATTAAGAAACCATATGCACTTGCAAAAGCAAACTTTAAAGTTCCCTCATTTGTTGCCTCTTGAATAGCGTTTTTAGTACCCCATACCCAACCTATGAATAGTGATAATAACAGTCCGCCTAGAGGTAACATTATATTTGAAGCAACAAAATCTAAATTGCCAAAGTATGTTCTTCCAAATATTGTAACGTCGCCTAAAACTCCAAATGACAATGAACTTGGAATACCAATTAAGAATATCACAAATGCTATAATTATAGTAGTTTTCTTTCTAGGCATATTAAATTCTTCTGAAACATATGATACTGGTACCTCAAGCAATGAAATTGTAGATGTTATTGCAGCAATACCTATAAGCACAAAGAATAACACTTCAAAGAACCCGCCTAATGGCATTTCATGGAATACTGTTGGTAAAGTTATAAAGATTAACTCTGGACCCATTTTAGGATCAAGTCCATATGCAAATACTGCTGGGAATATAACAACTCCAGCCATCAAAGCAATTAGAGTATCTGCTATAGTTATTTGAAGCGCTAGAGAAGGTAATTTCTCTTCCTTATTAATATAACTACCATATGTCAATAATGCACCCATACCAAGACTTAATGAGAAGAAAGCGTGCCCTAAAGCCTCTAAAACTCCTTTAGCTGTTAAAGCTGAAAAATCAGGCTTAAACAAGAATTCTAATCCTTTACTTGCTCCTTCTAAAGTAACTGAACGTATCATTAATACTACTAGTAATCCTAATAAAACAGGCATAAGGATTTTACTATATTTCTCAACACCTTTTTGAATCCCAGCAATTACAATAAATGCAGTAACAGCCAAAACTATAAATTGCCAAAATATTGGTTCACCAGTTTTGCTTATTAATCCGCCAAAGAAATCACCTAATTCTTCTGGCGCAATTGCTACCAGTTTTCCTGTAAAAGCTCTACTAATATATGCAAAAACCCATCCTGCAATTACAGAGTAGAATGATAATACAATAAATCCTGTTGCAACCCCTAAAACTCCTGTAAATTTCCATTTACTTTTAGGTCTTATCTTTTTAAATGAGCCTACTGGATTTGAAGCTCCTTTTCTACCTACCACTAACTCTGAAAGCATAACAGGCATACCTATCAAGAAAATACACACTAAATATACTAAAATAAATGCAGCCCCTCCATTTTCTCCAGTGATGTAAGGGAATTTCCAAATATTTCCTAAACCTATTGCTGAACCTGCTGCTGCTGCTAATATACCAAGTCTTGATCCGAATCCATCTCTTTTCATTGAATCACCCTTCTATATTTATTTATTCTGACAGAAAAATCCGACTAAACCTCCTCTCTTTGTCGAATTTGTTACTTTTCCGTAATAATAATTTTACACTTATGATCGTGTGCTGTCAATGGATATTATTTGAAATATTCTGACTTTTTATGTATCCAAAAAAACTAAAATAAAAAAGAGCTCTTATTTTCAAGAACTCTTAAAGTTAAGCTGTATATCTCAGTCTTCTATTCTAATAATTTCCATTTCACTAATCGCCTCATTTATTAAGCTATCAACATCTAGAACGCTTTCAGAATTTTCTATATCTTCTAATTTTGGTCTTGTAACAGGGTGCTTAGGCAAAAACACAGTACAACAGTCTTCATAAGGTAATATTGATGTTTCAAATGTATCAATCACATTTGCAATTTCTGTAATTTCAGTCTTATCCATTCCTATAAGTGGTCTGAAAACTGGAATATTCACCGCTGAATTAGTTACATTTAAACCTTTAATAGTTTGACTAGCTACTTGACCCATACTTTCACCTGTAATTAAAGCATCCACATCATTTTTTATTGCGATTTTTTCAGCAATCTTCATCATAAACCTTCTTGAAAGTAACGTCATTTCATCTTCAGGACAATTTTCATTTATAGCTTTTTGAATTTTTAATATATTAACACTATATAATTTAAAGCTTCCACAATAATTTGATAATATTTTAGCCAAGCTTTTAACCTTTTCTTCTGCTCTCTCACTTGTAAATGGATAGCTATGGTAGTGAACTGCACTTAGTCTTAACCCTCTTTTTGCCATCATAAAGCCTGCAACTGGACTATCTATTCCTCCAGAAAGAAGCAGCATCCCTTTTCCATTAGTTCCAACAGGTAATCCTCCAAAAGCCTTTAATTTCTCGGTATAGATATAGCTTTTCCCTCTAATATCTACGTAAACAAATAAATCTGGCTTATGTACATCAACACTAATACCATCCACTGACTGCAATATATGATGACCAATTTTTCTTGCTACTTCCATAGAATTCATTGGAAATTTTTTATCAGCTCTTTTACACTCTACTTTAAAGGTTTTAATATCTCTTTTCCTAATAGCTTCTTCTACTTCACTAATCGAATATTTTATCATTTCGTCCATATCTTTTTCAATTCTATAGCACTCGCTCACTAAAACAATTCCAAAAACTTTTTTTACCTTATCAATAATCTGTTTTATATTTCCCTCATTTGCTTCTATATACAGCTTACCCTGATCTCTATATATATAGGGCTTGCCTATATCTCTAATTACATTTCTTATACGTTTTATCAATTTATCTTCAAAAAAAGACCTGTTTAATCCCTTCAAAGCTAGTTCTCCAAAGCTTACGCTTACAACCTTATCCAAAACAATCACCTCATAGTTATTTTTCTAATTTCATCTACAGACGCTTTTAGCTTCTTAACCACATAATCTATTTCATCTTTAGTGTTATTATAAGTAAAACTAAATCTTATAGCTCCTTCAATTTCCTTATCAGATAATCCAATCGCATCCAAAACTCTACTTTTCCCTTTAGACTTGTTATTTGATGAACATGCTGATCCAGTTGAAACATAAATGCCATTTTGTTCTAAATAATGAAGTAATACCTCTCCTCTAGTGTCTAAAAATGAAACATTTAGTATATGAGGAGCACATCTATCATCAACATAACTATTGATTTTAACATCATCAATTCCTTTCATTATCTTGTTAGCAAAATACTTTTTCAAGTCAAGTACATCATTCTTTTCCTTTTGGAAATTCTCCTCTAATATTTCAACTGCCTTACCAAACCCCACAATACCAGGTGTATTTTCAGTCCCAGATCTTAACCCAGTTTCTTGATTACCTCCGAAAATAATTGGTGGAAGATTCAGTCCTTTTTTAACATATAAACCTCCAATTCCTTTAGGTCCATGTATTTTATGTCCACTAAAGGAAAATGTATCAAAATCATAATCGTTTACATTTACAGATATTTTACCCATGGCTTGTATTCCATCTACATGAAGTTTAACATTTTTATTTTTTTTAGCTAAAATATTGTTAATATCCTTTATAGGCTGAATTACTCCAATTTCGTTATTTACAAGCATAATAGCTATTACTATTGTCTTATCTGTTATACTTTCTTCCAGCTGTTTTAAATCAACAACTCCTTTTTCATCAATATCTAAATATGTAACATCAAAGCCTTTAGTCTCGTAATGCTTAAAAATATTTATAACAGATGGATGTTCAATCTTAGAAGTTATTAGATGATTGCCGCGTTTACCATATCTGTTTATTAACCCTTGTATAGCTATATTATTACTCTCAGTACCACTAGATGTAAAAAAGATTTCATCCTCTCTAGCATTTAAAAATTTCGCGATGCTTTCCCTTGATTTTTTTATCTTTTTCTCTGCCTGTAAGCCTTTTCTATGCAATGATGATGGATTGCCATATGCTTCTTTTAGCATATAATTCATCTCTTCAACAACCTCGTCTCTTGGCTTAGTTGTAGCACTGTTATCCAAATATACCTCCATTAAATCACCTCGTCTTGAGTTAGCTAGATATTAATATCCCAATGATTCATTTATTAAATATACACTTATATTACTTTGCATAGGTTTTTTCTCGATAGTTACAGTAACATTACACATTCTTTGCTTTGAACTACAATCGTTGCATTTGCCAGTATGTCTGCATGGTGTATCTAGATTTAACCTTTCTGCATTTTGAGGACATGCAATATTTTTTATTCTTTTAATAGCCTCATCATAGTTTTTAGCTATCTTATTTGTGCCAGCGACAATAAAAATTTTCTTATGTCCATAAAACATTGATGCTACTCTGTTTCCTACTCCATCAATATTTATTATTTTTCCGTCTTCTGTGATGCTATTTGTACTTGATAGATATACATCTGCTATGGATGCCTTGTATCTTTCATCATTTCTTTTATCAGGTTCCACTAACCAATGCCAGTAAACCTTATTATTTCTATTAATCAGATCATTATGCAAACCCATATTATAGATTGTCATTGATCCGCCAATTCCTACATCTTCATTTATAGAAATCTCAGATAAAATCTTCTCCTTTGCTTCTGAAGTATTTTCAAAAAACTCAACTTTAAATCCATTATCTAAAAGATTTTGAATAGTATTTGAAATCATTTTTTCCATTATTTTACCCCCTAGTATTTTTCTATAATTATTATATATGATTATATACAAAAACAAAATAACTTAAAAGCTTTTAATTAATAAACAGATAAAAAGACTCTATTTTAAGAGCCTTTCTTATTTTTAATTATCCTTTTATTATTACATGTATCATATATAGAAGCTATTCTTTCATAATCCTTCTCTTTTCTATCACTTTTTTTAAA
>DAOUQG010000179.1 GCA_030625765.1 Thermohalobacteraceae bacterium
TTATCTGCATTAGGTATAGGAACAATTATAGGTAGTTTTATTATAGGAATTAAGGTAAAACACTATAATAATCCATTTAAGCTTTTTCTAAATGTCTTATTTTTTGATTCAATTATTTTTTGTCTTTTCACATTAAATAAATACTTTCCTTTGTCAATTTTGTTATTTACTTTATTAGGAGCAATAAGCTCAGCGCACATGATTATCCTAAACAGTGTCTTGCAAAAAACTGTTGCTGATAAAAATAGAGGAAAGGTTTTTAGTGCTTTGCATATTCTTATAGGTCCAATTAGCATTCTTTCAGTGCTAATTGGAACAACAGCAGCTTCATTTATTACAGCACAAATGGTACTACTAATTGCAGCCATTATAGAAGCATTTATTGCAGTTGGAGTACGATTTACGAAAGTATTTATTGAAGTAGACAAAGCATCAAATATCAGTTAGAATACAGATATCGTACTATAGATGAGGTGAAAAAATGAATTTATCAAATTGTATTTCTTCTAATTATTTTAAGAAAATTTTTAAGCTAGCAGGGCCAGTAATGATTGGAGCAATCTTACAGGCTTTGCTAGGAACTGTTGATTTGATGTTTATTTCTCATATTGGGACTAGCGAAGCATCAGCTGCATCTTTGGGTGGCAATGCTGCAGGTGTTATATTTGTAATGTCAGCCTTGGTATCTGCCGGTGCAATTGCATTGATTTCAAGAAGTTTTGGTGAGAACAATAAAGAGGCAATAAAAAAAATTGGTGGAGAGGCAATTCTTCTATCTGCTGTAATAGGAATTATTATGAGTATTATATGTTACTTTAATGCTTCTAGAATAATTGAATTTATGTATAACACAGATGAAGCAATGACTTTACTATCTAGTCAATATCTGAGCATCATTTTCTTAGGAATATTCTTAGTATACTTAAATACAACCTTGAGAACTATCCTACATGCTGTTGGAGATACAATTACTCCTCTTTGGGTCTTCGGTATTTCAAATGTGATCAACATATTCTTGGATTGGTTATATATATATGTATTCAAGCTTGGTCTTAGAGGCGCTGCCATAGCAACTGTTTCATCAATGGCGATATCGTTTATTATTATCACAGTTGTAATTATTAATAAGGTTTATAACAAAAGCTTTAAGCTATTCTTTATGTATTTGAGAATCAAACTAAAGAGTTCGATAAGAATTTTAAGAATTGGTATTTGGGATTGTATGCAGCAAGTCGCTAGACCTATTACTGGGATGCTTATGTTTAGGATTGTATATAAAGTTAGTGGCACACCAGGAACTGCTGCATTTGGAATAGGCGGTCAGCTTTTTAGCTATACCTTTATATTCTTAGCAGGTCTTTCTGTTGCTATATCAATAATGGTGGGTCAAAGCTTAGGTAAAAAAAATACAGATGAAGTAGAAAAAGTAATAAAAGAAGGACTTAAGCTTGCAGTGATAAATATGATACTATTCTCAATTCCATATTTGGTAATGTCAAAGTTTATTCTAAAATTATTCATTGATGATATTGAAGTAATAAACATCGGTATAAACTATCTTAGAATAGTATATTCTGGATTAGTTTTCGTCATTTTTACAACAATTTTTGGAGGTGCATTTAGAGGTGCTGGTGATACCTTCCCTCCAATGTTAGCTTCTTTAGTAGCCAATGTTGTATTCAAGCTTCCAATGGCTTATATATTATCAATTCATACTAACCTAGGTGTTAATGGTGTCTGGATTGCAGTAGCACTCTCAGTACTTATTGAAGCAATAATTATCTCTTTATACTTTAAATTAGGAAAATGGAAAGAAAAAGAGATTTAACTAGTAATAAAATGAATTAATGGTGACAACCTTTATACTCAAGGTGTCACCATTACCTCTAATAAAATCAAATTATTTTACTGCTGCTACAACAGACATTTCAACTAAAATTTCTTCTCTAGCCATCTTTGCTTCAACACAAGCTCTTGCAGGTTCAAAGCCATCTTCTACCCATGCATCCCAAATCTCATTCATATCTTGAAATAGTGATATTTCTTTTAAGTATATAGTTGTAGAAAGTATATGTTTTTTGTCAGAGCCATATTTGTTTAATAAATCTTCAATTTTTTGAAGTACAACCTTAGTCTGTTCTTTTACATCTTTATCAGCATCTCCACAAGTTTGTCCACATAAATAAATTGTTCCATTATGTACTACTGCACGACTCATTCTTCCTGTACCTTCATATCTCTTAATTTCCATTATTAATCCCTCCACTTTTATAAATAATCTTTAATGTCAGTTAATTATACTAAAATCCGATATAGATTTCAAATACTGATGTAAAAAAGCATGAATAATAGTTCGCTTTATCATTTTACTCAAATTTAAAAGCCACAGATTTAGAAAACTTCTAAATCTGTGGCTTTTTTATCCTTCATTCTATAATTGTTTATTTTTTTTATAATAAATATCTTTGTCAAATTCTCCTTCAGACTTAGAAACAAGAATTGTACATACTGTATCTCCAGTTATATTCACAACAGTTCTAGTCATATCTAATAATCTATCAATTCCAATGATTAAAGCAATACCTTCTATAGGTAAGCCTATTGATTGAAGTACCATCGACAAAGTTATAAGTCCTACTCCCGGAACACCAGCAGTACCTACAGAAGCAAGTGTAGCAGTTAGTATAACTGTTAATAAAGCCTGTAAAGAAAGGTCTATGCCATATACCTGAGAAATAAATATTACAGCAACACCTTGCATAATAGCAGTACCATCCATATTGATTGTAGCACCTAAAGGTAAAGTGAAAGCAGCAATGTTCTTCGATACACCACATCTTTCCTCTGCAGTCTCAATTGTAACAGGTAAAGTACCACTACTTGAAGCAGTTGAAAAAGCAACCCCCATTGCAGGTGCGAAATTTTTGAAAAACTGAATAGGATTAAGCTTTCCTATAACACTTAACATACCCATATATGTTAGTAATGCATGTACTACTAAAGCAAGTAAAACTGCAACCATATATTTTAGTAATGGAACCATAGCTTCAAATCCAACTGTTGCAAATGTTTTTGTTATAAGTGCAAAAACACCATAGGGAGCTACAGTCATAACGATAATTACCATTTTCATCATTATTTCATTTAGCGAATTAAATATATTGATTACTGGTTGAGCTTTTTCTCTGATCATTGCCATACTTACTCCAGTTAATAATGCAAATACTATTATTTGAAGCATTGACCCATTTGCTAATGATGCAACTGGGTTTCTTGGAATCATATCTAAAATAACATCTACAAGTGATTTAGCAGCTCCAATTGTAGGCTCTTTTTTAATTACACTCGATAAATCTAATCCTATACCAGGACTTATTATTTTACCTATTATTAAGGCTAAAGATATAGCTATTCCAGTTGTAACTAAGTAAAAAGATAAGGTTTTGATTCCAACTCTTCCTAGCTTTTTTGGATCTCCTATAGCAGATGCTCCACAAACGATAGATACAAATACAAGAGGTACTACTAGCATCTTTATAGCATTAATAAATATACCTCCAACTACTGAAATCAACCCATTAATTATTACTGTATCCTTTAAATAACCTCCAGGAAGGTTACTCAATATTACTCCGAAAATAGCACCTAGAAAAAGTCCCAACATAATTTTTTTTGTCAATGATGCTTTCTTCTTCATCCACATTCCCCCTTCAATATAATTATGAATCTATTATAAAGGGAACATTTATAAAAATACGTAAAAATTCAAAATCATTCACAGAATTTTCATAAAAATGCAATGATGTTTAATTATAATTCATTATAAAGTAATAATCCATTAATAAATTTTTTAACACTTATCTTCCCACCTGTGCTTTTTTTCCCTCTTATGAAATCCATTTCAGCTTTAACATCTTCAAAATTAAACAAGCTATTCGAATAATTTGTGAAACTATCATTCAAATAATCTTCAATTCCTATATTGGCTATATTTGAAAGAGCCCTGTTTATTGTTCTTCTGATTCTCTGTTCCATTGCTCTAGGATTTTTATCAAGAATTTCACATATTTCACTAATATTTATATTTAAGCTTTTCTTTTTATTTTCTATTAGATATCTACATATATTAAGAATGTCTTCTCCACCTTTTTCCCCCATAACTCCTAATTTGCTTAAAATAATTTTTATGTTTTTATTTCTAGCTAATGTTTTGTTTTTAATGTTCTTAAAATCAAGCACATCAAACATACCTTTTATATTTTTCAAGGTTTTTTCCATTTGAATCTTCTCTGATACTATATTAATTACCCTTGTTACTTCAATAACGTTAATCGGTTTATTTATAAAAAACTCTATCCCTGAGTTATATGCTTTACTTATCATAGATTTTGAAGAAACCTGAGAAATCATAATAAACCTTACGTCTATATTACTACATTTAACTTCATTAACTATATCAATTCCATCCTTTTCAGGCATTAGAAGATCAACCAAAACAATATCAGGCTTTTTCAAAATGATATCCTTTACACCTTCTTCTGCAGATTCTGAATGTCCAATTACTTCACCTAGATTATTTTCTTCAATAATGTTCTCAAGAACCTTAATTATTGCCAAATCATCATCTATTATATAAAATGTCACTTTATTATTCCTCCAAATTCTCTTTTGGAATTATTATCTTAAAAGAAGTTCCTTCACCCATTTTAGAATCTAGATGTAACCTACCATTAAAATAATCTTTAACTACATCATTTACCAATGAAAGCCCAATACCTCTATATATATCCCCAGTATTAAAATCAAATTTTGTTGAAAAACCAGGTTTAAAAATTATATTTATATCGCTTTCCTTAATTCCTACTCCGTTATCAGTTATTCTAAAAATATGATTATTGTCCTCCTCAAAATGTCTTACTTCTATTTTACCTATATGCTTTTTTTGCTCTAAAGCTTCAATTGAGTTATTAATAATATTCCTTAGAATAGATATTAAAGCATAGTGTTTTTTAGTTCTAAAATTTTTTTCTAGCTTAAATAACAGTTCAATACTTTTGTTTTTTCCTTCAATAATCTTTACAGTACTTTGCTCTAATATAGTAAAAATATCTTTCAAGCTCATACTTTTATATTGTATTTTGCTTAACGAAAGATTTTCAATTCCTTTTATAACTCTTGCATAATCCTTCTTAATCTCATGTACATCTTTTGTTATTGAAAGAGCTAGCCCTTTAATATCAGATGTCACATTCTCTTTTGATAGTAATTCATATAGCTGGTATGAATTTTTCATAACATTTTCTATGTAATCTGCATTCTTTTTCATGAAATATATTTCACTTTTCAAACTAGATATTAAAAGTACAAGTCTTCTATATCTTTCTTCATGTTCAGTCTTAATAATTAATAATTTATAGTATTTTAATAGTTTAATAATTACAATAATAATAAAGCTCCTCACCAAAGCAATAACAACCAAAACTGTTATAATACTCAAGATTTCTTTGTTTACCATTCCCCTGGCTCTAATTAGAATTTCAAAAAAGTTTGCAATTAGATCGCAAGCCAATACTCCCAAAAATAAAAGTAAGAGCTTATTTCTTTTGTTTCTTAAATTTAAAATAAGAAATATAAACCCATAGATTATATAAAAAAATATTACTGGATAATTAATATTAATTACATCTCTAATATTATTACCTGCAGAAAAAAACAAAATACTTCTAAATAAAAACACTATAATACCTGTTACAATTGAGGTATCAATAATTTTTAAGTCTTTAAAAAGCAAAATTGAAATAGAAAAAATGATTACAGAAAAAGATATTCTAAAATTCCCTGAGAAAATATTTAGATATATTTCCGAAACTAACGAAATACAAATCCCTATTGTAATCATTTTTTTTAATTTACTCATCATATCTCCTCCAGATAAGTTGAAACACTTATACTTATATTTTCAAAGGAAATTTTTTGCATGAATTCTAAAAAAGTATTCGCGCCACTTATTTAACAATTAATATTATTATGGTTAGTTTCTATATTTGAAATACATATTAAGATGTTGGCATAAAACTGTAATCAAAAAAAATTATAGCTAATAGTAACATTTACTTTGTGATATCTGTCAAAATTTTTTACAGACATCAGAGATTAAAGTTCACTTTTAGAAAAAAAATCAAGAATTGTAAATAACTCACTGATATAATAAGAATGTACATGTACAAGGAGGTAATACGAATGAATTAT
>DAOUQG010000225.1 GCA_030625765.1 Thermohalobacteraceae bacterium
GAGTTTTGGAATATTGGTGGTACCACTGCTCCAAAGTATTTCTCTCTCTCTTCACCAAAATGGGAAAGTATTGTTTCAATACCTATATCATGTTTTTTCATAAAATCCCCCTTTAGTACATTTTATTACTTCTTGTTTTCACATACTATAAAAAATTTAAAATAGCCATTAAACTCACGGTAGATAGAATAGTAAAAAGCATAATTCCTATCAATAATGCCTTTACTCCTTTATTTATAATACTTTTAAAGTTAACAGATAATCCCATTGCTGTCATAGCCATTAGTATAAATAATGAACTCCCTTTTGTTAATAAATTTGTAACACTCTCTGGAATTATTCCTAATGAATTTATAACCCCAGCTAAAATAAAGTATAAGACATACATAGGAAATTTTACTTTCTTGCTGCTTGTACTTTCTTTATCGAAAACAAAACCCAAAACTATAGACACTGGTACGATCATCAGTACTCTTGACATTTTAACAAAAGTTCCAATCTCACCAGATATATCTCCAAGCGCAAAAGCTGCAGCAAGAGCATGAGCAACTCCATGAAGAGAAAGCCCAGACCAAGCTCCATATTGAATGGGAGTTATATTAATCGTGGTGCTTGCAATGCTTGAATATATTATTACTCCAACTGCTCCTAAAACACTCACAATTGAAACGGCTATAACTGAATCGTCGTCGTCAGCCTTTATACATGGAGCCATTGCTACTACTGCTGATGCACCGCATATACTTGATCCAACTCCTATTAATGTAGCTAATTTCTTATTAACTTTAAATATTTTGCCTAATAATATTGATAGAATTAATGCAAACGGAACATAAACTACCACCATAGTAAGTATTATTGGTCCAAGCTTTAATATTGCGTAGATATTTAACTTAAATCCTAATAAAACTATCCCTACTTTAAGGAGTTTTTTTAAAGAAAATTTGACTCCATCTTTGAATATTTTCTGAGTCCCAATCGTATTGTTGTAAATAATTCCTATTATAATTGCAATTGTAAGTGCTTCTAAATTTATATACCTTTTAAATATATTATTTAAAAACATAGATAACAGTGAAGTAAGTAAAACAAAAATAACACCTGGGATATACTTTTTAATATCTTTCATTATAATCACTCCTATTAAATAGATATCAGCAAACCAATTATATCATTGTATAAATATAATTTGAAATTATTATTGATTATATTTATATAAATAATTCTTATGTTTATGTCGTTAATTTTTCACCCTCTGCTCACGACCTTATCTTAAGCTTTTTTGAGCAAAGACATCCTTGAATATTATAATTTTCTTAAGCATTCAAGCTTATCATCATACATTCATAGTATACCCCTCACTCCTGATATTTCAATAAAAAAGCCAGCATTAAGCTGGCTAAAATTCACTTTTATAGACTTTTTCTGAGTTTAAACATCACTCATTACCTCTAATAAAATAATATCTATCCTAGCTAAATAAACACACTATTATAAATCACTATATCTGAACCAAAAATAAATATATTCATAAGTATTATAATTATATACGTATGAGTAAAGCCATAATTCGCCATTTTCATCAACATAAACATCGTCTATATAAACTTCATCTCCATATTGTAAATAACCATATGAGTCACTGTATATATCATGCTCTTCCCAAACATCAACTTTTTCTTGGTAGATAGTAATATCAGTATAGAGAAGGTCATATCCTAAGTCTGCCATTTCTTCAATTTTTGTTTGTAGAGCAATCTCTTCTCTTCGTTTTTCTAGCAATTCTTCTAACTCATCTCTAGTTATTTTTTCTATTCTTTCATAATCAAGTAGAATAGTATCACTATCTACTATTTCAATATAAGCTTCAAAATTATCATCCACACCTTCTAATACTAAAGTTGCAGTTGTAGGAGTTTGATCTTTCAAACTCGCTGGTACTGACTCTTTTTTTGACCTTCCTCATACCATATAGCTTTACCATCAGCTGTAATCTCTAAGAAACCATCATCAGCTTCAGTATTTCTCCAAATACCTACTAAATCACTTAATTGCAATCTTTTCTCATATAATAGAGTATTTGCAAATAATACTTTGCTATATACACTTACATCATCTATCACCTTTTGAACTTCTTCCTCATCATGCTTATAATACAGCTCATTTGACTTATTAGTAAATGCTATGTCTCTTCCGTTATCAGCAATAATATATTCCATTACATCAGAGGCTAGTTTTTCCTTTTCTTGTCCAATCTTTTTATAATACAAATCGTTATCCTTATTTACATATAATAAAAATTCATTTTCCGTTATATTTGGATTAGCAGTACTAATAATATTAATACTTTTTTCACTACATCCTGTAATTGTAGTAATAGTTAAAAATACAGCTGCTAAGATAAATAATGCTTTTTTCATTTCACTTGCCGCTTATTTTAATAATTACTAAATAGATACCAAATAATTATAACAAATTTTTTGTCGCATTTGCAAATAATGTAGGATGACGTAGATTTTATGATAATTCAAAGTATTAATATCTCCATCTCTGTACGGTAACCCCTAAATAATAAGGTAAGGATAAAGATATGTGATACTGAAGAAAAATTGTTTGAAAATATTACTGATATGATTATGTAAAAATCTTATATATAATTAAATAACTGTGTGGATTTCACACAGTTATTTTAGCTTTAGCAGCTTAATTCATTTGTTTTTCTTAACTCTTTATAGCCAATATACACTATCCATAGATATGCAAGTGTTTTTGGAATCATAAGTATTCCAACCAGTCTAAAAGTTGTAGCAAATAATACAACAGGTATATAGCATGCAAATGATATTATTATTCCTATACCAATTTTTCTAAAGATATTATCCTTATTTTTAACAGCTTCCTTTAAAACTAAGTAAACAACTAATACTCCTAAAATAACAAAAGGTATATTTCTATATATTCCCCAGCTAACAGGAGCAGAATATAAAGTCCATTTATTTTGAGGCATCACACTTAATATTATTCTAGCTGCAACTAATATTCCAGCAAAAACTCTAATGTTCTTAGAATTTTTTATATTAAATCTAACTTCCCAAATTCTAATCAAAATAGCATAAAAGATAGTCATTGTAATAGATGTTACAAGTTTTCCAATTCCTAAGGCAGCTGCATTTGCTTCTAATCCAGTAGTTAATAAAGCATATATTCTTGGTAACAAATGAAAGCTATCCCCAAAACCCAATGTAAATCCCATAATACCAAATAGCTTAACAATTTTATCATTTTTACCAGCGGAAATCATCTTAACTGACATATAAAATACTGACGATAGATAGAAGATATGAAAAATTAGTTCAAAATATTTCATCCTAAACACTCCTTTTAATTTTTTTATTTTCAAATGAACAGTGTTCATTTGAGTTCATTTAGAAATCATATTTCATTTGAAATATGATTTTATGAATCAGTCAAATAATTCTTTTAATATACTCTCAAAAAAAGTATATTCAAAATACGGCATTTGTACCATTGTGACAAAATTCATTACAATAAACTTAGCCATTTTATGCGGATTAAGTTTTTTTAAACTTCTGTCCCTATTACTATACACATCGTATTTTAATAGCTCTTCTATAATACCAATTAGCTTATCAATATAAATGTCTTGTTTCTCTAACCCACTTTCTATATAATCAGGTGATGTATAGATTTCGCTATTAAGCCATATCAGTCTAAATCTTTTTATAAAATGTGCAAGGTCATCAAATATTTTTTTAAGCTTTACATAAAAATCCTCTTCTGAACTCAATATAACTTGTATATTTAAAAAATATTCCTCCCAGAAATTTGTCATCATCTCTACAATAAGTTCTTTTTTACTAGGAAAATAATTGTATATTGTTCCCACTGAAATGCTACATTCCTTTGCAATTCTTCTAATATTAATACTAGAATATCCTTCATTATATAAAATTTTTTTACCTTCATTTAGAATAAGTTCTCTCGGATTTTCTATTAGTCTAGACATTAAAACACCCCAATAACAATTAGTGAACGCTGTTCATTTAAATTATACAAATTAATAATTAGATTGTCAACAGTGTCAATCACTAATTAGATTTTTCTTTTACCATTGTAAATACTTTTATATAGTGATATTTTTTAGAGAAGAAGTTTTTTATAGCATTAAAAAGAACTTTGGATAAACCAAAGCCCTTTTTAATTTGTGTCAGGTTCCTTTTAAAAGTCTTTAGGGTGATTTGAGAACTATATTTTATATAAGCTAATTATTTATTAGCTATATAATCAGAAAATACTTCAATCATATAGTATAAAGTCACAGCACCTGGATCAATATGTCCTACTCCTTTATTTGCCTGATAGAAAGCTCTACCTTTAGTTGCAGACATGTCCTTTGTACTCAACATTCCATTATATCCTGCTTCCTTAGAAACATTAGCTGCTTCGTGTAGAT
>DAOUQG010000111.1 GCA_030625765.1 Thermohalobacteraceae bacterium
AAAGAAGGAGATTATAGAATGAATAAATTAGAACATATTTTAAACTGCCATCCAATTATAAAAACAGATATTATTAAAGGTAAAAATGTAAATTTATATAGTAAAGATGGGAAGAAAATTATTGATTTTGAATCTGGAATATGGTGTACAGCCTTAGGACATAACAATGAAAGGATAAATGAGGTTATCATAGATCAAATAAAAAATATTATACATGTACATTATAAGCTAACAAACGATGCTGCTGAGATTTTAGCTGTAAATATACTCAAGCAATTTCACTTTCATGATGGTAAGGCTGTATTTTTAAGCTCTGGAAGTGAGGCTGTGGAGCTTAGTCTGAGAATTTCAAAATTAGTATCAAATGGTGATAAAATCTTAACATTCTCTAATTCATACTTATCTGCCTATTCAAATACTAGTTTTCCACGCAATGAAAATTTTTGGGTTCAGATAGATTTTTTAAAGTGCAGTAAATGTCCAGACAATAAATGCACAAAAAAGTGTAATTTAATAAAAAATATTAATTTCGACGAAATTTCAACCTTCATTTTGGAACCTGGAAGTTCATGTGGTAGAGTTCTTTTCCCTCCATATAAATTAGTAAAGTTTTTAGAAAACGAAGTAAAGAAGCATGGAGGCTCTATTGTATCTAATGAAGTTACAACTGGGTTTGGTAGAACTGGAAAATGGTTTGGATTTAATCATTATGATCTAGAACCAGACATTGTTGCGTTAGGCAAAGCTCTTGGTAATGGATATCCTATTAGTGCAGTAGTAATGAGAAAAGAAATTGCTAATCAAGTTGAAATGAAAAATTTCACATATGCTCAATCACATCAAAATGATCCTCTAGGTTGTGTAATTGCAAACGAAGTCATAAACATTTTTAAGGAAGGTGATATGGTTAGTCGTTCAAAAAATATTGGTGATTATTTTATTAGTATACTGCATGATATAAAAGAATCTTGTTCAATTGTTAAAGATGTTAGGGGAAGAGGGCTTATGATTGCCATAGAGTTAAGTATTTCTAATGTCACAGAATTTATTGCTGAAAAAATGATGGAGAAAGGTTATTTTATTGGAACAGTCCCATCTTTTAATGTTATAAGATTTTTCCCTTCACTTACTATTCCTGAAAATGATATTATAAGCATGTGTAGGAATCTTAAGCTTATACTAAAGCAGCTAGATACTAGGATTAAATAAATCTAGAAAAATTTTGTCTAGGAGATGATCAAGGATGAATAGAAAAAAAGCAATAGTATATCTTGTAATTGCATCGTTTTTATGGAGTATTGGAGGACTATTTATTAAACTGGTAGATTTGAATCCCATGGCAATTGCCGGTGCACGTAGTGGGATTGCATCAATTGTTATGATGTTTTATTTAAAGAAACCAGTAAGACATTTACGTTTAGGAAAAATAAAATTACTAGGTGCCTGTACCTATGCATCACTGCTTATATTATTTGTCACAGCTAATAAGCTTACGACTTCAGCCAATGCAATACTATTACAATTTACAGCTACAATATGGGTAGCATTATTTTCAGGATGGTTTTTAAAAGAAAAAGCAAATAAGTCTGATTGGCTTACAATTATTATTGTAATGTTTGGAATGACTTTGTTCTTTATAGGAGATATAGGTACTGGTAATATTATTGGAAATTTTGTAGCAGTTCTAAGCGGGATTTCTATGGCAGGAGTTGTTATATTTTTAAAACTTCAAAATGAAGGCTCTCCGGTAGAAATGACATTAGTTGGTAATATTATTACATTAATTATTGGTATACCTTTTTTGTTAATATCTGTTCCAAGCTTAAAAAACGTATTGGGACTCCTGATATTGGGTGTATTTCAGCTAGGATTTTCTTATATTTTATATTCAATATCTGTTAAATACGTATCATCTATCGAAGCAATTCTTATACCTGTTATCGAACCTTTGTTTAATCCTATATGGGTATTATTAGTTACTGGGGAGTCACCAGGATATTACGCAGTTATAGGAGGTGCAATCGTTATTTTTACTATAATCGTAAGAGGGTTATCTCAACAAAGAAAAACAGCTTATACAAAACAATGTTAAATATCAATAAAGCAATATTATAATTCACTTCAAATTACGGTCAAAAATTGCTACCCTTACATAATTATTAATCTTATTATGATGGATTTTGTTAGAACTAGTATCACAGTCCTGCTTATCCTGTGTATAAATTAGAGACGTATCATGGTTGACACGTCTCTAATTTATATATTCTTTAAGGGTTGGAATTTTCAGCTTTCGGGAATGTAACAGTTAATTTAAACAAATCTCCATCTATAGATATTTCCAACCTTCCATTTTGAAGTTCTATGAGACTCTTAGCTATTGCGAGTCCAAGCCCTGAGCCTTCAGTGTTACGAGATTTATCTCCCTTTGTAAATCGTTCTGTTATCTCTGAAGCATCAAAGTTCATCTCATAAGCAGAAATATTTTTGAATACAAAACTTACTTCTTTTTCGCTTTCAACAGTATCTATATATACTCTTGAATTTGACATAGAATATTTTAGAATATTGCTCATAATATTTTCAAATACTCTGTACGTTCTACTACCATCTAGTTCACAGATAACCTTGTTTTCTGATAAATTAGTTTTGAATTTTAGAGTGCTATTATTTATTTTTTCTTCTAACTCCCCTAATGTTTGTCTAAGTAAAGCTATTACATCTACCTTCTCTAATTTGAGTTCTATATTACCACTGCTTGCCTTACTTGCCTCGAACAAATCCTCAATAAGTACATTTAACCTTTTGGATTTTCTATCAATTATATCAATATATTCTTTTTGAGTTTGCTCTGAAATATCTTCGTTTTTAAGTAAATCAACATAAGTAATAATTGATGTAAGAGGTGTTTTAAGATCATGTGATACATTTGAAATAAGCTCAGTTTTCATTTTTTGACTTGTGATAGCTTTGTCTATAGCAACTTTAAATCCTTCTCTAATATTAGTTAAGTTATTAGATATAGGACTTAGTATTCCCATATCTTCATCAAGACTAATATCAAAATCACCTTTAACTAGTTGCCTACTAGCATCATTTAAAGACTTAACCTTGGATATTAGTTTTAATAAATATCTAAACAGGAATATAGTATAAGCTATAGCTAAAATAATCCCAACTGGTCCTGTTAATGCAATAATACACAGTGCTACTAAATTAATCCCTAATATCATTAAAAGCTTTTGATGATCATCTCTGGTTATATCAATTGTAATTATTGCTTTAAAGAATTTTTTTATTTTCTTAATTATATATACACATATTTTGCCTATTAAGCTATTCTTAACAAATCCTTCCATAAATCCTGTATAATAAATATGTTTAATATATACAATACTTAAATATATAAGTAAGTATAACATAAAGGTAACAGCTATCCCTATGATAAAGAAATATGAATTAGCCCTATGAAATATATCTGTTACTCCCAAATTGAATATTTCGGATATATTCTTTAGTAAAAAACCCTCCTCGATTAAATATGTGACTCCAATACAAATAAAACCAAATCCTATCCATGTTATCAACTTAAGCTCTAAAAACATCGCATTGAAGAGCCTACATATTGATACTCTACATTGAGAAGAATACTTTACCGAATAAGCTACAATACTAACGAGAATGCTACTTACTATAACTATTATCAAAACTAGTAGCATATGAGGAATACTATTAAATAATTTTATGTTTTGCACAAAGAAATCATCGTAGTCATAGAAGTTTTTGGGAATAATATACATTATGTCGAAATTTGTTAATTCTGCATTAGTCCATTGAAATAATGAACTTAAGAATTCACTTTTATCAAAGTTTATACTCATTGAGTTTTCTATTTGAGGATTGCCGTCTTCATCAATCATTACCCTTAAATAAAACAGACTTCTTTCAATTTGCTGTTGTAATCCTTTTTCTGTAGTATCTGTTATATTGCTTACTTGTTTATCATTGTTATTATTTTTTATATAATACTTCAAACCTTCTAGATTTTCATATCTTGAATGATATCCTGAATAATACCCATCTTTAGCTTTTAAATCCGATAGTATAAAGTACCTTGTTATACTCGCCAATGTTGCTAGGAAATCATAGCTCTCAAAACACTTATTTGTATTATCTACATTTGAAATCATCATATCTCTTGCAGGTACATAACTGCTAATTGAAACAACTGCTAATAGTAATATGAGTAGTACAGTAACCCATGCGGATGACATATTCTTGTTCTTAATATCATGGGATTTGCTTTTTGCCTTCTTAGTTTTCTTATTTGGACTTTCATTCTCTTGGTTATAATAATTGTTGGTTTCAATCTTTTGCTCTTGTTTCTCTTCATTGTCCTTATACTGTACATTATCATTAATTTGAATCTTATCCTCATCTTTGATTTTGTTCAAATTTGTATCCAATGCCCCACACCACCTTCAAATATTTTGGTTTTTTCGGATTAATCTCAATTTTTTCACGAATCTTTCGTATATGAACTGTAACGGTATCTGCGTTATATGCTGGTTCTTGCCATACTTTTTCGTATATTTCTTCTATAGAAAATACCTTGTTGGGATAACTCATAAGTAAGTGCAGAATCTTATACTCTAGTGGAGTAATTTTTACAGTTTCACCATCTACTAATATCTCTTTACTATCATTATTGAGCTCAATCCCACCTATTTTAATGACATTTTCTTTAACTCCAGTAACATTTGAATAATTTGTGTATCTTCTTAGATTTGAATTAACTCTCGCTAGTAACTCTAGTGGATTAAATGGTTTTGTTATGTAGTCATCAGCCCCTATATTAAGTCCCAATATTTTATCCATGTCCTCTGACTTTGCTGAAAGAATAATGATAGGCACTGGACTTTTTTCCCTCATTTTGATAGTCGTATTTATCCCATCTAATTTTGGCATCATGATGTCTATAAGCACTAGGTGAATCTCCTCTTTTTCAAAGATTTCTAATGCCTCTTCACCATCATATGCCTTTAAAACAGTATAATTTTGATTTGTCAAATAAATCTCAATAGCATCTGTTATTTCTTTCTCATCATCAACAACAAGTATATTATACATATGTATATTTCACCCCTAAATCTCTTTGAGATATCTCTTGTATCTATAATAGCATATACTTCTTAAAATTCTACTACCATAATTCTTACAAATTTCTTAAGAAAAATCAAACAAATATGTAAATGTTTGATTACTTCGATTGAATTATACAAAAAGTAATATTTATTGGATTGATATAATAATCAATAAATACTTTCTAAAAATAATAATACTGAAAGTATAAGCTTATTAAATATGAAAAGTTATGTTACTTCATAGAAAATATCATTTTTATAGCAAACTTATGCCTAGTATGCTGATATATAGCTTTGGATCAAAGTTATTGGTGTTTTGAGTAATAAATAAAGACATATCTCGTGGATATGCCTTTATTTATATTTTGAACTTATGTTGAATTTAGAACAATAATTTCAACAATTTTATCCTTATAAATATCATGTGCAAGATATACTTGATATTCTTTAATCAAAATATTATTCAAAAAATGTACATTTTCTTCTTCAGAATGTATATCTTTCTGATTTATAGCCTTTTCTTTGCTTTTCATCCATATCTTTATAGTTTCTTTCGAATATTTTTTTTCGTATTTGATTACTCGAATATTATTGTTATTCATAGATTTACTCTACCTTTACAACCTGACCTCTATTTTCACTTTTGTTAGCTATCTTCAATGTTAATACCAAAGCATTTATATTTAGTAAATAACTCTCTAGTATTAATATTATTTTCAAAACACAAAGCTGAAATCCCTATTACTTTACCCCCTAGTTTTTCAATAAGTTCTATGGCTACTTTTGCTTGTGTACCTGTCTCAACCCAATCATCGACTATTAATATTTTATCACCTTTATGAATTGAATCTTTTCTAATTTCGAACTCTTTTTGATTGCCAGAATAATCAACAAATGAAGATTTTAATTTATACTTATCATCTACTGGTATTTTATTTCCCTTTCTCATGGCGACAAATCTTTTGTTCATGTAAAAAGCAACTGCTCCACCAATTATTAATCCTAATGATTCTAATCCAACTACAGTATTAAACTCATTATTTTTGAAAGGTTTACTCAAATCTATTACTAAATTATGAAAAGCTTCATTATTCTCAAAAATTGTAGTTGGATCATACTTTATTGTGGTATTTTTATTTATTATTTCATCATAATATTTAAAATTCATTTCTTCCTTCTCCTCAAAATTAATCATCTGTTTCTGTTTTTTGGTATAAAATATCGCGTCCTTTTATAATCTGAATATAGATATCTTTTTTTACATATAAAAAGACCACAGGCATTCACAACCTGTAGTTATATAAAGAAAATTAATAATTACAAAAAATCTTATATAAATACAGCTGTTTGTGAACTTAATTTTCGTTTTTTCTTGAAAAATAGTACACTCTTCTGGATAATATTTTGCATTCGTTCATAGTTCACATCTTCATTTAGTTACTTAATAATTCTATCTTCAACTAATTATTGCATTAATAATTCCCAGAGTCACTTACTTGTCAATAAGTCTCTTTATCAAATTTATAGTTACTATATACACTGAAATGATTATCTTTGAGTTATATATTTATCTATAGCTTCTGCTACCTTCTTTGAAAACTTTACTGCTTCAACTACAGTTTTAGCTCCCGTTACTACATCACCAGATGCAAAAACACCTTCTCTAGTCGTTCTTCCACATTCATCAGTAGTTACCAAACCAAATTTATTTATTTCTATTCCTTTAGTGTGTGAAACTATATTAGCCTTTGGTCCTTGACTAGCTGCAATAATAATGGAATCTACTTCAAATAGCCCTTCGGAATCTTCTAATGTAATTAATTTTTCTTCTCCATCTTCCTTTAGTTTTTTTGTCTCTAAATATTTAACTCCCTTTTCATTTAATTCTATTGGTGTTTTATAAAATTCAAATTTAACACCATCTAATTTAGCATATTCTATCTCATGCCTGCTAGCTGACATATCTTCTTCGCTTTTTCGATACATTACATAAACTTCGTTAACACCTTTTCTTAAAGCAGTTCTTGCTACATCCATAGCTACGTTTCCTGCGCCAATTACACATATTTTTTTACCTAAATCATATACATCAGGATTTTTTAAATAATCTATAGCATAATGAACATGTCCTAAACTTTCACCCTTAAGTCTTAGGGGTTTCGGATTCCAAACTCCGGTACCTATAAAAATAGCCTTGTATCCATCTCTAAAAAGATTATCAATTGTGATAACAGGTCCTATTAACGTGTTAGGTCTTATTTTTACATTCATATTAATTAATTTTTCTTTTAATCTTTCTAAAATGTCCTTTGGTAGTCTAAAATCTGGTATGCCGTATCTTAAAACCCCTCCTATTTTATCATGAAGTTCAAATATCGTAATATCATACCCCATAGATGCTAAGATGAAAGCAATTGTAATTCCAGCAGGACCTGATCCTATTATTGCTACTTTCTTATTTGTATCAATATTCGGCTTCATATTTATTTTATTCAAATAATAATCTGATATGTAATGCTCTATCGAGCTCCAGTGAATAGGATTCTCCTTATTTGCAAGTACACAACTACCTTCGCAAAATTTTTCGTGGGGACATATCAAAGAGCAAACAGCTGAAAGAGGATTGTTTTGAAATAGCTTTTCTCCAGCTTCTGAAATCTTACCACTTAAAAGCATATTTATAGCTTCATTTATAGGTGTATTTACTGGACAACCCTTTCTACACTTAGCGTTTTTACATTGAAGGCATCTTTTAGCTTCTTCTATTATATGTTGAACCATAAAATCATCTCCTTTAAATATTAGCCTATATAGTATTTGGAAAAGTAGCCATTAAATATAGTTTGATACAAAATATAGTTTATACTAATTTAACTAAAGATATAATAAAAAACTAAAGCTCATCTTAAAATGTACGCTTTGAAAAGGACAATTTTAAGATTTCTTATTTATTACAATATACTTTCTCTCTATAATAATTGCAAGTAATTTTTTTCATTTCTTCTACTAACGCTTCTCTAGTATTTATACTGTAGATGAATCATAATAATCGCGTGTATGAGCTTTTCTTTGTCTTCATCATTCATAAAAATTTTCGCTCATCTATCTCTCTTAACATGGTGTGATAAACTCATGTTTCACTTCTTCTTTTCTTTTTCTTGCTACAAAAATCAATAATTTAAGTATATCTTTAAATTATTAATGTGTCAACCGAAACGTCCCTTTGTCATACTAGCTGGTCTTGTCATAAATATTTATATGTATTTTTTTACATTTTTGTAATATGTTTTGTTGGTTATTAATACTTTATATATTGGGAGATGAGTTATAGAACAAAATTTCTTTAATCATCTTAGTCACAAAAAACTAAAAAAATTAATAAAAGGAGTGTATTTATGAACAAGAAGTTTTCACGTTTTATAGGGTTGCTATTGGTAGTAATTTTAGTTACATTCATGGCAACTACAACATCACTATTTGCAGAAAGCTACAATTTTAATTCACCAAATACTATTTACTTAAAGGGCTTTAATCTAGAATCTCAAATAGAAGTAAATTTACCTAAAGGACTTGTAAAAAAGGCTTATACTAAAGGAGAAGAAGGACCTTATCTAGTGAATTTTAATGGTCCAATTAATAATACTATGAAGAATGAAGTAAAAAAAATAGGGGCTAAGCTAGTTGAATATGTTCCAGAATTGTCATTCTTAGCAATTATGACACCTGAAATAGCTGAGGAAGTTGAAACATTAAGCTTTGTTAGTAGTACTATGATTTATCAGCCTGCCTTTAAAATTAGTCCAGCTTTAAAGGATGAATACGGCAATATAAAGAATAATGAAGAAATTACCGTTAGAATAATTGCATTTGATGGTACTACAGCTGACTTAGATAAGGAAATAGCAAATGTAAATGGTAGAAAGCTTGGTCATAGTAAGAACAAAACTATTGTTAAACTAAACAGCAACCATCTAGCTAAATTTGCAAACTTAAATTCAGTTAAATACATCGAAATTAAACCTGAATACGTCCTTCTAAATGATGTTGCTACAGGACTTATGGATGTAGATGATGTATGGAGTCTTGGTTATGATGGAACTGGTCAAGTAGTTTGTGTTTGTGATACAGGACTTGATACTGGAGTTAATGATAGTAGTATGCACGCAGATTTTCAAGGTAGAATTATTGATATGTTTGCCCTAGGAAGAAGTACAGCAGATGACCCCCATGGACATGGTACACATGTGTCAGGCTCAGTTTTAGGTGATGGAGCTAATTCTAATGGTCAAATTAAAGGTGCAGCTCCAAATGCTAGCCTTGTATTCCAATCTGTATTGGACCAATCA
>DAOUQG010000117.1 GCA_030625765.1 Thermohalobacteraceae bacterium
TTATTTTACATGTTTTTAGATAAGCACATTTGCTTTTTCGTAGCTTAGGGTCTTTTGTTTTAGGAGTACGATGACTTTTGATTTCTCTCGAAATTGTTTTTGGATTTCGCCCTAATAGATTTGCTATTTCTATAAATCTGACTCCTTCTTTTAAACATCGCTCAATATAATTACGTTCTTCAAGATTAAGGTTTTTCTGGTTGCCACTAGAGATATTATCTTGCATAAAAACTCCTTTCTAGTACAGGCAGGCAACCATACTTACATTATACTAGAAATGAGTGCAAGAGTTATTGTCATTTTCTTAATTTGTAACTAGACAATTAGTTTTTCATTTAACTTTATCTTTGATAGCACAAGATTGAAAAGAACTAATGTTCGACTAAATATTTATAATATATATGTAATAAGTATATATTTTATAAATCAATGAACGTTATAGATAACATAAAAAATAGGATTAAAAGAAAATACTTTTAATCCTGTTCTTTTTTATAATTAATAAACTTATTGCCATACATTTTTTGAAAGTTCTTGTTAGCTATTTCTATTTGCTGCAATATAAATTCTTTACTTTTTTGATTCGAATAAGAAATAGTGTAAAAATTATTTGTTTCTATTAAATTCCATGTGTTTTCGTCATCTACTTTAATTTTTACAGTTAATATATCATCGGTATTTTGATTAAAATGATTTACTATTATAAAATAGTTATTATTATTAATTTCCTTTTTAATAACGAGTGCCCCAGTGATACCAATATCTTTGTAATTATTTTTTGGTAGAAACTTAAATAATAATATCACTATCAATAAAATACTTAATATAACAAAAATTATTCTTTTTTTCATTATTATGACCCCCAATCTATTGACTAATTATATAATTGCATATATTATTATATAGTATAAATTAATATTTTTCAATATAATAAAAAATTAAAAAAAGGAGAAAATAAAATGAGAAAAGTACTTTCATTAGCTTTAGGAATTATATTATTATCATCAAATTTATTATTAGTTAATGCAAATGATATGCCAATTGACGAACAATTATTGAAAAATGGATTTCCTTTGGATGTTATTAATGAAATGGTTTATGAGCAAAAAATGGATATTTTGAATAGGAATTTAACTTTTTGTAGTACTAAACAAGTATTTATGAATGAAAATAAAAATATTATGCCAATGAGTGTTATACCATCTGATGAATTAATGTTTAGAATAACAACTGCTACAGAATATAAAGATGGTGAGAAGTTCAAAGTAATCTATCTTATGTATGATTGGGAAGAAATACCATATTGGAAATTACAAGATTTAATAGGTGTTTCTTGGGATGGAGATTATTTTAGAGTTGTTTCAGGAGAATATAGGTATTATTGTCAATACAAACGTGAAGATGGTAAGATAATAACTAAGACCGATAACGGTGTATGCTATTCAAGTAAAGATGGTGTTGGCTGGGATATTGATATTAAAGGTTCCATTGATAATCACTATTATGTGATAGATAACTATGGTTTTTGTTCTGTAACAATAAGTAAACGCCCATCTACGCCAAGTGATAAAGAATGTGAGTTATACGCAAAATACATACATATTAAGGGTAGTGGAAGTATAGGATTAAGTTTTGGACCACTATCTGTGAGTTTTAGTGGAGGTGCTTCAACTGATTCTCGTGGAACAGAATTATTTGAAGAATTTTAATTAACAGCTAAATTATAAAAATAATTAGTTAGTGCTATAAACAAAGAAAGGGTAAAGGAAGATATTTTTCCTTAACCCTATTTTTTATTTCTTTTTTTAACTCTTAATGGTATACAATATAAAAATATTAACTAATTAGTTAATATTTACTATGCATTAAATATACGTTTAATGTATAATACATACACAAATAAATAAAAATAGGGTAAAGGATATACCTTTTTGGTGGTATATGAATAAAATAAAACGTACTTGAACATTAATGCCAAGTACGTTTCATTAATAATTATTAAATATTATACAAATTTTTCAATTAATATATTTTTTCATTTCTATTTCTCCTGAACTATCTATAGTAAATGCTAAACTGAAGGTGTTGACCCCAATAGCGCAACACAAGAAAGCAGTGGTAGCCTGATTTGAACCGTCGTAATAATCTTTAAATTTAAAGTAAGCTCCTCCTTTATTTTTAGTAGTTATCTTCTCGATATAGTTACCTTCATGAGGGTTTAAAATACCATAAACTTTAGTTTCATAGAAACCTTTAGCAGTTTGCCCAGTAATATCATTTATTGTAAATTCTACTGTATATCTAAATGTTTTTTCTACTGGTGTTTCATCGAGTCCTGCAGAGACTAACATAGTACTGTTTAATAATAATACTGATATCAACCCTATAATAAATAATTTTTTCATAAAATTCCTCCTTGATTATTTTTTTGCTTCGATCGAAAGCAAAAAAAGTATACCATAACTATTCTGAAAAATGTGTCAAAAGCTAGTATAAGAGTTTTACATATTTCTACTATAATTATAGTAGGATTAAAGCACTGTTAAGTCGGTGCCTTGATTCTATTCCAAAATATTAATATTTTGAAGTTATAAAAGCAAGATAAAAGTATTTATATAAACAAATAGTTCATAAAATATTTATGATGAACAACTAAAAACTATTATCAATGTGCTAATTCTTACTTAATAGCAAAGGTAAATTTAACACCAATAGACCAGTTACTTGCAAGCATAAAAATGTAAATAATTTACATGCCATTTAACCCCTTAAGCGTACTAGACCAAATAAAAAGTAATCAAAAAAAGGTTATATCATAATGATATAGCCTTTATAAATGCGATAAAATCGTTGATGCAGTTGGGGGGACTCGAACCCCCAAGTCCTTATCGGACACTAGATCCTTAGTCTAGCTTAAGTGTATTAAGAGAAACTGATAAATAGAGTAAACCTGTAAAACAATATATCTATCAATTTTCATTTTATGCAATTAATTGTGTCTTATAATGCGTAATTGTGTGTAATAACTAATCATTTTGGTGTCAATTTTGGTGTCAATTGATATTTGCTTTATAGGGTTAGGAATATAATATTAACAAATAGATTATATATTACTATTTGTTAATATTATCAAGAAAAACAGCTTCAATTGTATCAGCAGCTTCTTGATGCATATCCTTTAATACATGCTGATAAGTGGTTCTAAGTACAGTTTGACTATGACCAAGTCTTTCAGATGCAACTTTATCAGGTATGTGATATTTAAGCATAATAACAGCATTATAATGTCTTAAATCGTGAAGTCTAGTTTTAGGTAGATTAAAATTGGTAAGAAGTCTTTTAAACCTTTTTGTATAAGAGTCAGGTCTATATTTTTCACAGATTCTCTCTGGTACAATTGATAAAGTGTCCAAATATTCTTTTAATACTTGTATCAAGAAAGCTGGAACTTTTAGTACACGATTGCTAGCTTCTGATTTAGGGTCTTTAATCATATATTTGTCCCATCTTACCTTAGTTTCTTCTATAGTTAAGGTGCTTTTTTTAAAATCAACATCTCTCCATCTAAGACCAAAGATTTCACCACGTCTAAGTCCTACAACTCCTGCAAGTAAAATAGGAATCTCATCAAATGTACCAGTAACAGCATTTAAAAGTTTCTTGAAATTTTCTTCATCATAAATTTGAGGTTTATATTTTTTCTGTTTTGGTAGAGAAACATTATCTGATATATTAGTAGCCATTAAGTCATTTTTAACGGCATAATTAAGTGCTATGTGTATTAGCTTATGCAGTTTAATAACAGTGTTAGGAGATAATGTTTCTAATTTCTTATTATAGAATTTATCAAGAGTGTTGGGTTTAAGATCTTTAATTTTAATATGCCCAATTAAAGGGTTTATATGTTTATCAATATACATTTTATATAATGATTTAGTAGTTTCGGCTAATTTAGGACTGTGTATTTTATACCATTCAAGAAGTAAAGAATTAAAAGTTGTTGCTTGATTATCTTTAAAAAGGTTATTTTCTAATTTATAAATAAGGTCATTCAATTTTCTAGTTGTTTCTTTCTTGGTTTCACCATATACATATTTCTTTTTCCATTTACCGCTAATATCTTTTACAGCTACACTTCCTGTCCAACGTCCATCTTTTCTTTTAAATACTGAACCTTTCAATATTAAATCACTCACTTTCATTTTTCATACTGATAGTGAAATTTAATAATTCCATTAATTTACTAGCAGAAATATTATTTTCTTTTGCAATTTTTATTACTTCAAGATAATCAGAATTTTGCGTATGGTACTCTCCGTGAGGTTCTGCAACTGAGAGTGTTTTAGTATTTGAATAGTAACAAGGATTTACCATATATTCAACAGTGACATCAAAGCGGTTTGCTATTCGTTTAGCAATATCTAACGTAGGCTCAATAACTCCTCTTTCATATTTAGATATTGTTGATTTCGTAGAAGATACATCCTTTGCAAGTTCCTCTTGACTTAAACCAGCTTGTTTTCTTAATTTATTTAAACTTTTCCCAAATTCATGCATTTCAATACTCCTCTTTCTTATTTATAATTTCATTATACACAAAAATTTTCGCAATGTAAATATAAATATTTCTAATACAACACAAAAATGAGTGATATATGTAATATTGTGTCTTATTGGAAAAAAATGCTTGACATATATTAATTAGTGAGATATACTCTGAGTATCCAATAAGACACTTGTTAGGGGGTGAACATATGAAGCATAGATCCAGATACTTTACTTTAAAATACTTACGAGAAAGAACTGGAAATAAGCAAGAGGATTTTTCAAAAATGATAGGTGTTTCCTGTGGACAATACAGTAAAAAAGAAACAGGAAGTCAAAAATGGTTTTTAAGTGAATGTGAGATATTAAGAGACTATATAAATAATTGGCTTAAGAATAAAGGTGAAAAAGAAATGTCAATTGACGAAATTTTTTTTAGTGAAGAAGTGTCAAATAAGACACAAAAAGCCATTTAAGAAGAATTATGATCTGGTATGAAAGTAGTTAATTAATGATCTATTACAAATTGCAAAGGAGGTAAAAACAAATGAATAATTTAACCGTTATTGAACACCAAAGTCAAAGAGTTTTATTAACATCACAATTAGCTACTGGTTATGAGACAGATGTTAAAAACATTCAAATGAATTTCAGTAATCATAAACAGAGATTTGAAGAAGGAAAGCACTATCACAGACTTACAGGGGAGGTATTAAAAAGATTTTTGCAAGTAAATGATGTTGGGTTGCAAAATCAAAGCAAGATAAGAACCCTCTATCTATGGACAGAAAGGGGAGCATTAAGACACGCTAAAATCTTAGACACAGATAAAGCATGGGAAGTATACGAGGAATTAGAAGATATATATTTTAGAGTAAAACAATTAAAGTTATCAAAAGAATTACAAGCTATATTTCAACTGGACCATAAACAACAACAATTTGAAACAAGACTGGATAATCTAGAAAATAATACAACTATTGACTTTGGACAACAAAGAAACTTACAAGTATTGGCTCAAAAAACTGTATTACGAATAATAGGAGGTAAAGAAACACCTGTATATAGAGACAAGCCTATACGATCTAAAGTATTTTCATCATTATGGAGAGATTACAAGGATTATATGCAGGTGGCTAGTTATAGAGATACGCTAAAAATAGACTATAACAGGGCAGTTACATATATAACAAATTGGAGACTGAATGGGAAGTTGTTAAGAGAAATTGAGGAATGTAATTCACAAATGGAACTGGTTATATAAACAAAAGATCAATTTAGGAGGGAGGTTAGAAGGATGGAAATAAAAATAAAAATTAAAGACACCAATATTCTAGAATTAGAAGATTTAATTAAAAAAGTTAAGGTAATTGAGAAAGAGTACAGCTGCAACTGCACCCTTTTAGAAATTGAATCATCAGCTATTTAATTCTTATCTTCTTGAAAAAGAACAAATTCAATATCATCAGAAGATAGTGAAGCTATGGTACTGGTACCAACAAAACTTAGTAATCCATTGTATAACTTAAAAGTTTTAAAATCTTTGATTTCTTCTTTACCACGGGTAATAGATTGGAGATTGTTTACTTTTATCACACTACCAGATTTCATTTTTATCTGAGTTTTCCACATAAATTACACCCCCTTTTGGCACAATTATAACATAAATCGGGAATAAATACTAAAAGATACTTTAGGAAAGGAATGAGTAAATGGCTTATTTATATATAGATTTCAATAAAGTTAAAGGATTTTCTAAACTATCAGATCATGGTAAAGAGATTTTTAGAAAAGTTTATATTAAGCATAATGCTACACATGGTATAGAACAGAAGGGTAAATGGATACCTGTGAAAGTATCACCAGGAGTTAATAGTAACTGTATAAAGGTTGAATTTTGTAACAATGAATGGCTGCATTATTATGCTGACGGTACATGGGGGTGATTATATTGATAGATGCTATGAAGCACCAAGGTCTAATTGTTTACATATCAAAAAAATACTTAGTAATTTATAAAAAGCTTGGTTATGACCTAAAAGAAATGATTCAGATAGGAAATATAGGATTATTGAAAGCCATAAATACTTTTGATGAAAGTAAAAATTATAAGTTTGCTACTTATGCATCCACCTGTATACATAATGAATTATTACAATTCCTTAGAAAACAAAAACTACCATGGTTAAGTAAAGATGAACATGGAAATAAAATCACATATATACCAATGTCACTCAATGATACTTTCATTGATGCAGATGGTAATTCATGTGAAATGACTAATGTAATAGCTGGTGGAAGAAATATTAACATTGATAATATACAACTTAAAATTAGCATAAATCAGCTTCCAGTGAAATTAAGAAAAATAATACATTTACGTTACTATAAAGGGATTAATCAAAGGGAAGCAGGAAAAATAATGGGTATTAGTCAATCATATTTAAGCAGATTAGAAAGACAAGCACTTGATAAGCTTAAAAATAATCTGGCTTCTTAAAAGAGGGATGGTGGAATATTTGTTATATGAAACATTTTGGATTAAGCAAGCTAAAGAATCAGTAAAATTAGTGGCTAGGAATCGTAAAGAAAAACGAGCTATGAAGAAGGGAGCAAATAAAAATGTACGTCAAAAATAATTATTGCGTACAGATTAGGACCAAGAAAGGCTGGAGATATTTGACTGAGTATAACAGCAATATAGATGTAATCTATGCTAAATATCTAGCAGCTAAAAAAAGATATAAGCAAGCTAGAATAATAAACTCTACTGAAAGAGGTTTAAGAGTAGCAAATATAAAATAGGAGGATTTTATGAAGAATAAAGATATGGGAATTATTTTATTAATAGATCAGATTATGAGGATTGCCCTATTAGTTAATGGAGCTACTAATCATAATGTTTTCATTCAGTATTCAGGGCATATAGATCAGTTATCTGTACAAGTACATGAAAATGGATGGGTTGAAAATAAAAGGTATAGTAAAGGGTTTGATATAGATTTAAATTCTATTAATGCTAATGAACTACTCATTGAAGTAAAGACGTATTTAACGGATTTATACATGGTAGAGGTAGAAAACATATTGATGGAAGGGGCTAAATAAATGTTTAGTGGGGATTTGTACGAATACAAGTGCAGTACATGTGGTAACTATGGAACTGCAATGGTTAACCTATGCAGATGTGAATATTGTGGAGCAGTAGTCAGTGGTAAGGTTGTAAAAAAAGAAACTGAGAATAGTAAGGACAAGGAGTGATCTTGTGGAAGTTAATCCTATTTGGTTCATAATATTTTGGTGCTTTCTAGCTAGTATGGCTCTTGAATTTTTCATAGTATTAATTGCTATAAATGTAAGATATCATTGGCGAAAAAACAGGAGGAAGAAACGTGAACGAGTTAAAAGGAACACCACTAGATTATATTCTTCAAAAATACTTTGCAAAAGAATTAACTGAGATTGAAACGATTATTGAAATATCTAAATATTATAATTTGAAAACAAAAAAAGCACCCATCAAAGAGTGCAAATCAAAAATACTAAGTAAATAATAGCATATTTACACAACCAATTCAAGAAGATTAGGGGCGTGATGATAATAGATATAAAGAAATCCTATTACGCAATCATTCCAGCGAATGTTAGATATAATACCAATTTAACAGCAAATGCAAAGTTGTTATATGGTGAAATTACTGCCTTATGCAATGAAAGAGGATTCTGTTGGGCGAGTAATAGTTATTTTGCAGAACTTTATGGAGTTAGTAAAGAAACAATAAGTAGATGGATTAATCAATTAGTCGAAAATAAGTACATTAATAGGGTTATTGATTATAAAGAGGGTACATGCGAAATTGTCAATAGGTACCTGTATTTATGTCAAGAGGGTACCTACAAAAACGTCAATACCCCTATTGACGAAAACGTCAAAGAGAATACTACAGTTATTAATAATACAATTAATAATACATCTAATAAGAGAATAAAGAAACACACATATTTAGAATTTGTTAAATTAACTAATGAAGAATATGAAAAGCTTAAAGAAAGATTAGGACAGCATTCTACAGATGATTATATAGAACGATTAAATAACTACATAGGTAGCAAAGGCAAAAGGTATAAATCGCATTATCACACAATATTAGCATGGAATAGGAGGGATATAAGTAATGGACAGCATAAAGGAAGTAATAGCAAAGGAAATGAACAAGAAAAACCCCAACATGGAACTAGTAAGAGCATGGGAGAAGATGGATACAACACAACAGATGCTGCAGACAAAGTCATTGAAAGATATGGGGACGGAATTGACACGAGCGACCTTGAAGACCTCCCATTTTAAATGTGATAAATGTAATAATACTGGATTCATATTAACAACTAATGAAAATGGTTATGAAATAGCGAAAGAGTGTGAATGTCTAAAGGAAAGAGTGAAAAGCAGTAGATTATCATTTGCAGATATTCCAGAAGCATTTAGAGATATTACAGTTAGTTCTTTTGATTTGAGTTTATATAAGACTTCAGAAGGTAAGAGACAAGCAGAGATAGCTAAGAAATTATGTTCTAATTACATAAAGAATTTTGAACAGATGGCTAACAGTGGGAAAGGCTTATATTTATTCTCTAATACAAAAGGTAGTGGTAAAACTAGAATGGCTGTTA
>DAOUQG010000110.1 GCA_030625765.1 Thermohalobacteraceae bacterium
GGAAAAGTGACTATGATGTTTTTGAAATTGATGATGAGCTTGCTGGATTTATTATTAATAGACTTAAAAAATACAATTTCAAAGGATATGATATCAAAATATTATATGACATTTTTAATAGATTATATATAGAAGTAAAAAAATCAGGAGAAAATTTGCAGTACTTTTATAAGCCTACCAAAGTTATAGATTATATTTTATCTTTAAAAGACAATCAGGCAAAGCTTGGATAAAAAAACGGCCTGTGTTGGCCGTTTATCAATATTCATCATTTTCAACTTCATCATCTTCATTATAGTTGTCTTCATAATATTCATCTTTATTTACTAAGCTTTCATCATAGTTTTCTTCTAAGTATTTTTTATATTCATTTTCTATTACTTCATCCATTTCTCTATTGCTAATTCTATCTCTAATGTCACTCGCAAAGTCTCTAATTTTACTTAAACCTTCATCATCAAAGAGTTCAATTACCTCATTATACAAATCTAAAATTATCTCCTTAATATCTTCCATATCTCTTGGGGAAAATACGAATTCTTGATATTCTTTTTCCGAAATAAGACTAGTAATTATGTCTAAACCTAGTTCGACTTCATCATAATTACTATAATAGATTTCATCATATAGTTTATTAAGTTCATTTATGTCTATTTCATTTTTATACACAGCATGTGAACCTCCTTATATAACTTAATAATAAATTATAGATAAATTATAGAAGATTATGCTAATTTATCTTATTATATGTATCTATTAGGTGTAAAATTACATCAATAAAAATATTTTTAATACTAATATTTTTAATACTAATATTTTTTACTTATACAAGATTACACTATATTCAAATTATAGCATGATTTCTATAGGTTTTAAATATACATTTGAAATTTTATATTTTTAAATATTAGTAAAACATCTTATGTATGTTATAATACTTTTGAGAGGAGGAGAGTGTTGATGAAAAAATTTGAATATAAAATTGTAAATTTCAAAACACACGGAATGGTTAATATAATTTTAACTAAGGAGCATGAAGATAAGATGAACAAACTTGGAGAAGAAGGATGGGAATTGGTTGATATAAATGATACTAAGAATGGAAGAACTGTTATGGCAATATTTAAAAGAGAAAAAATGGATTAATTTATAAGTTATTTGAATGGAGATGATATAACCATCTCTATTTTTTATTAGAGAGATTACCAATGGGGTATATTACTAAAATGTAAGATGTTGGTAATATTTTATTAAGAAATAGTAATTATTTCGTAACAATCAAACTTATAAAAAATAGTATAATATACACAATAATAAAAATATTCTGATAATAGAGGAGGAATTCCATGAATGTGAAGCAAATAAAATCTATGTCAAAAGAGATTAAAAATAACATTCAGAAGGTAATAATTGGGAAAGATGAAGTAATTGATTTGATGATAGCATCAATTATTTGCTCTGGTCATGTTCTACTCGAAGATGTTCCTGGATTAGGAAAAACTATGTTGGCTAAGTCGCTAGCTAAATCAATTGATAGTACATTTAAAAGGATTCAATTCACTCCAGATTTACTACCCAGTGATGTGGTAGGACTAAACTATTATAACCAGAAAACTGGAGAGTTTGAATTTAAAAAAGGACCTTTAATGAGTCAAATCGTTTTAGCAGATGAAATAAACAGAGCGACACCTAGAACACAGTCTAGCCTTTTGGAGGCCATGGAAGAGCATCAGATTTCTATAGATGGAATCTCTCACCAATTAGAAGAGCCTTTTTTTGTTATTGCAACACAAAATCCAGTTGAAACAGGTGGAACATTTCCTTTACCTGAGGCACAGTTAGATAGATTTTTTATGCAATTATCTATGGAATATCCAAGCTTTGAAGAAGAAATGCAGATACTTCATAGATTTAGAAGTAAAAATCCAATTTTAGATATTAAACCTGTTGTGGAATCAAGTGAAATATTAGATGCAAGGAAGAGCTTTACTGAAGTTTTTGTTGATAGTGAAATTTCAAAATATATTCTAAATATTGTAAGAACTACAAGAGAGCATGAAGAAATTGAATTAGGAATTAGTCCGAGGGGAAGTATGGCACTATTTAGAGGAGTTCAAGCTTTTGCAGCTATTAATGGTAGAGATTATGTTTTACCTGATGATGTAAAAAAACTTGTATATCCAGTATTTACACATAGATTGATTTTGAATGGACGAAGTGAAATTAATGGTAGAAATATAAATAATATATTATCAGAAATTATTGCTGAAATTCCTACACCTGTAGAAAATCTTGAAGTAATATAGGAGTTGAGGGCTATGGGAATAGTTATGACATGTAGTATTGCAATAATTATTATAGTAATAATTACATATAAATGGGATGCATGGTCACTGAAAAAAGTAGAATGCAGAAGAAGCTTTAATAAAGAGAGAGTTTTTGCTGGAGAAGAAATAATCATTACTTCTGAAATAGTTAACAGAAAAATTCTTCCATTGCCATGGATTGAACTACATACTGAGGTACCTAATTCATTTGGTTTTAAGAATAAGGATGTAACAAGCTTCACACAAAAAGGCAGTAAGCAGTACAATATTGTTACTTCGCTATTTAGCTTTCAGAGAGTTAAGAGGCACGATACCTTTATTTGCAAAAAGAGAGGGTATTATGTAATTTATTATTTAGAAATGAAAATCGGTGACTTTTTTGGGTTTAGAGTTGCTAATAAGAATATAGCTTATCCAATTAAAGTTATAGTATATCCAAATATAAAACCTTTAAAGAATTTATTAATTCCTCAAAAAAATCCACAAGGTGAGGTTTCTGTAAGAAGATGGATTATGCCAGATCCTATAGATATCATTGGTTCTAGAGAATATACAAGTAGTGATAGCTTCAATACAATAGATTGGAAGTCTACTGCTAAGATAGGTAAATTGCATGTCAAAAAATATAATTTTACTGCAAACTATTCTATAATGATATTCTTAAATGTGCAGACTTCAAAGGTTCATTGGCATGGTATTAATGAGAAATACATTGAAAAGGGTATTGAAGTAATTGCCTCGATTACACATCAGGCCACTGAAGAGAACATCCCTATTGGATTTACTTCGAATGCATATTTTATAGGAGAAAATACAGATATTTTCATAAAACCCAAGGCAAATAAAAGTCAAGAAGTTACAATTTTAGAAGCTCTTGCAAGAAACACATATGGCAGAAGAATTGCTATTGAGGAGTTAATCAAGCATAAGTATAAGCAAATAGATAAAGGAAGCTGTGTTGTATTACTTACTGCTAATATTTCTGATGAGCTTAAAAAAGAGTTAAATTTCTTAGTTAAATGTGGTTATATTGTAAAGCTTATAACATTATGCGATGAATGTAGTGTTGTAGGACTAAATAAAAATATAGAAGTTATACCTTACAAAACTGAAAGCATTTTAGTAGGGTAGGAGGATTATGTATGTTTAATTTTTTAGATACTATTTCAGGATTTCTATTAAGAACTATAAGTATAGTTTTAAGGTATATATTGTTACCTTTCACCTTCGCAGTGTTAACTTTTCAAAGGTTTATTTCTGGACTTAGCATAAATAGTATTTTTGTTTTAGGGTTAATTAACTATTGTCTGAGTTTTTTTATTTCTTTTGCTTTTTCAAAGTTACCTAACAAACACTTAAAGTTAAGGTATATTATGTTTTTTTTATCTATAATTGTGAGTTTTTTTACTTCATTCTTTTTTATTGATAATCAAGAAATCTTGATTAGACTGATTTCATTTATTGTATATTTCTTTTTATGGAAAAAGGGAATAGAAAATTATATAGATGATGAAGACATAGAAACTATAAATAATAGTATCGTTATAAGCATAATATTGTTTTTGGTTACTGGCAGTTTAGTATTTTTCTTTAGATTTTCGTTATGGTATTTTAGTGAGATTAAGCTTTATCTTATATTTTATTTTATTATAACTTTCTTATATTTAGCTAGAACAAGCATAATTGACGCATATAATAAAAAAATGGCTAGAACTGTAAACAAAAAAACTAATATATTTATTTTTAATTGTATATCTACTATTAATGTTACATTCTTTTCTTTAGCAGTTTTATCAAATTTTTTTGGTCTAGGAAACTTAGCTTTTTTTAATTCAATTGGAAATGCTTTTTATAATTTTATAGGAAAGCTCTTAATGAAATTATTATATCCAGTTATTAGTATATTCGCGAAGCTCTCTGAGGCTATTAAAGAAAGTTTTAATATTAACATTTTGAAGTCTTTTCAAAATATGAAAGAGAATACAGAAGATATTTCACAGATAATGGATTTTAAGGATCAATATAATGAAACTATAGGTGATTTGATTATTAATTTTACTAAATGGTTTGTCTTGATAGTGGGATTTATTGTAATAGCATATCTAATTTTTATTAATATTAAACGTTTGTATTCTCGCACTAAAGAAGTAGATACAGCTGATGGAGAAGAAAAGGAGTTCATATTAACTGCAGAGGATATTAAAAAGGGATTTAGAAAAAAACTTAATGAATTATTCAGCAAATTATCAAGTGAAGCCAAGAAAAACTACAATAATGAGACAAAATTGCCCATTATAAGACGTATATATCTAGATGTAATAACAATGCTTAGTAAAAAAGGCTACGAATATAAAAAGTATTATACTCCAAATGAGTATGCAGATTTATTTGATGGCAATGAACTGCATAGTAGTGAGCTAGGTACATTAACTAATTATTACAATAAAGTTAGATATGGTAATAAAAAGCTTGATGAAAAAGAGATTGATGAAGCTTCAAGTATAAAAAATAAACTTTGTTAAGCAGTTAACTACCTCAAAACCCACGATTTTTAATTCGTGGGTTTTGAGATGCTACTTGCAAAATAAGTGTCGAGAAAAAATATAAGTTTATCCGATAGCTTACAATTCTAATACTCCCACTTCTTTAAGTGGGAGTAAAGATAAGTAGGAAACCCAAATCTTGATTTTAAGTAGGTAACCCAAATCTTTGATTTGGTGTTAATCACTTAGTTTCTTCATCAATTGCATAGCTACTGGATTGGTTCAACTATATTTCATATGGGTAAAAATTCCATCTGAAATAAGTTTTACTTTATAATTAAAGTTGAATATTGTAGAATTATATTAAGGTTCTTTACAAATAATAAGTATATTTGAAACAAACGATATTTTGATGAAGTATTGGGAGGTATTTAAATGAAATTGACAGTGTTAGGAAATAATGGTCCTTATCCAAAGGCAGGTGGAGCGTGTTCAGGTTATTTGCTAGAGGATAGCAAAACAAAGGTTTTAATTGATTGTGGCAATGGAGTACTTTCAAGATTATTTAAAGTATGCGATATTGAAGATTTAGATGCAATAGTATTATCACATTTACATAGTGATCATATGAGTGACATATTAGTTCTTAAATATGCTATAGGAATTAATAAAGCCAAAGGTAAATTTAGCAAATCTATTCCATTATATATTCCCTTTGAGGATAATGAATTGATAGAGCGGCTTAACTATAATGATGCATTTAAAATTATACCTATTGAAGAAGGAGATAAAATCATCATTAATGACTTAGTGCTTCAGTTTAAGGAAATGATTCATCCAGTGAAAACATTTGGTGTAAAGGTTGAAAAGGATAATAAGGTATTTGTATACTCATCAGATACATCATATCATGAAGGACTCATTGAGTTTGCAAATGAAGCGGATTTTTTACTATGTGAGTGTGGTGTTTTAGAGAAGGATATGGAAGAAAACTCGAATCATTTATCAGCTAAGCAGGCTGGTGAAGTTGCTACTAAAGCCAATATTAAAAGGTTAGTATTAACACATTTTTGGCCGAAATATCGATTAGATAGAATAATGAATGAGGCTATGGAAACTTATGATTCTTTACTTGAATTATCAGAAGAGATGAAAACTTATTATATTTAATTATTATATTTTTTATTAGGCATCAAATCTATGTGGGAGAATATGTTTAAGAGAAAAAAATTTTTATTTATATTTTTGAATAAATATTATGAATTTAAGATATCAAGTGTAAGAATTTTTAATTTAAATATTTTAAAATGACATGTTTATATAGAATCATAGTTTCATATTATTATAGTATGTATAAATATTCACAATTCTAATAAATATACTTTTTGCATGACTTGAATAAAAAGACAAAGTTGAATATAATCAAAGATGAATTATAGAACGATAGAATAGGTATGAATAAAAACTGCATAAAGGAGGAGTTGGATTGAGTGGTAGCAAGGTATTAAATGCAACATCAGAAATTGGCAAACTAAAAACAGTATTACTACATAGACCAGGGAAAGAATTAGAAAACCTTATGCCTGAATATTTAGAAAGACTATTGTTTGATGACATACCATATTTAAAACAAGCTCAAGAAGAACATGATGCTTTTGCTAAAATTTTAACGGATAATGATGTTGAAGTATTATATTTAGAAGATTTGAGTGCTGAAGCAATTTTAGATAAAGATATCAGAAATAGATTAATTGATGATTTTTTAGATGAAGGTAACATTATAGGAAGAAGAAGTAGAGACGTAATAAAGGATTATTTTTCACAATTTGATAACAAAGCTCTTATAGAAAATATGATGTCTGGTATAAGAAAAAACGAGCTACCAGATAGTAAAGATAGATCATTAGCAGATATGATGGATTCAAGATATCCTTTTGTGATTGACCCTATGCCCAATTTGTATTTTACAAGAGATCCATTCGCAACAATTGGATCAGGAATTACATTAAATCATATGAAGACAGAAACGAGAAATAGAGAAACTATTTTTGCAAATTATATTTTTAATTTTCATCCTAGATTTAGAGACAAAAATATTCCTATATGGTATGATAGATTGGAAAGATCTTCAATTGAAGGTGGAGATGAGCTTATCCTTAGTGATAAGGTCGTAGCAATAGGCATATCTGAAAGAACTGATGCTGTAGCCATTGAAAAGTTTTCTAGGACAATTCTTAATAGTGATGAAGGCTTTGAAACGGTGCTCGCATTTGATATTCCTAAGAAAAGAGCTTTTATGCATTTAGATACTGTTTTTACTATGGTAGATTATGAAAAATTTACAATCCACCCAGCTATCGAAGGTCCACTGACAGTATTTTCTATAACTAAAAGCAATAAGGATAAGAACGAATTAAATATTGTAAAGGAAGAATCAACATTAAAGGATATACTTAAAAAATTCTTAGAGCTTGACAAGGTTACTTTAATAAGATGTGCTGGTGGCAACTTGATTGATGCAGCTAGGGAGCAGTGGAATGATGGTTCTAACACACTTGCAATTGCGCCAGGTGAAGTTATAGTTTATTCAAGAAACTATGTTACTAACAATGTTCTTAAAGATTATGGTATAAAGATTCATGAAATGTCTAGCTCAGAATTATCTAGAGGTCGTGGAGGTCCTAGATGTATGAGTATGCCATTAGTCCGAGAAAATCTTTAATTATAACAAAACAACTGTTTGCTGAAAAGTTATTTGATGATTTTCAAATATTATTTTTAATTATGTTTTTCAAATAGATTTTTGTAGTATAATACAAAAAAACATAGCATTGTATTGTCAATGTCAATATTTATAATGCTATGTATTAATAAATTACATAGGAGGTATAATTATGGCATTTAATTTAAAAGGAAGAAGCTTTTTAACTTTAAAAGATTTTACACCAAAGGAAATTGAGTACTTAATAGACTTATCTGCAGAGCTTAAAAGCTTAAAGTATGCAGGAATTACACCAAGAACATTGGAAGGTAAGAACATAGCTTTAATATTTGAAAAACCTTCAACTAGAACTAGATGTGCGTTTGTTGTAGCTGCAGTTGATGAAGGAGCTCATCCAGAATATCTAGGAAAAAATGATATTCAATTAGGTAAGAAAGAAACGGTTGCTGATACAGCAAGAGTTCTTGGAAGAATGTTTGATGGAATAGAGTTTAGAGGATTCAAACACGATACAGTACAACAATTAGCAGAGTATTCAGGTGTACCAGTTTGGAATGGATTAACAGACAAATATCATCCAACTCAAATATTAGCTGACTTCTTAACTGTAAAAGAGCATAAAGGTTACTTAAAAGGAATTAAGTTTGCATATGTTGGCGATGGAAGAAACAACATGGCAAATTCACTTATGATTGGTGCTGCAAAGGTAGGAATGGATTTTAGAATAGTATCTCCAAGTGATTTATTCCCTGAAGAAGAATTAGTAAAAGATGCAAAAAAAATTGCAAAAGAAACTGGAGCTACAATAACAATTACTGATTCTATTGACGAAGGTGTTGCAGGTGTAGACGTAATCTATACAGATGTATGGGTTTCAATGGGAGAAGAAGATCAATTTGCTGAAAGAATTGAAAAATTAAGTCCATATCAAGTTAATATGGATATGGTTAATAAAGCTGATGATAGTGTAATATTCATGCACTGCTTACCAGCATTCCATAATAGAGATACGATAGTAGCAGAAGAAATATATCAAAAACATGGATTAGCTGAAATGGAAGTTACTGAAGAAGTGTTTGAAAGCAAATATTCAGTAGTATTTGATGAAGCAGAAAATAGAATGCATACTATAAAAGCTGTTATGGTTGCAACTTTAGGAAAGTAAGTTAAGATAATAAAGCCGGTGGATTCCACCGGCTTTATTTTTTTAATTGAATAAATATTAAAAATTTTGGAAAAAAATTGTCATGTGATTTTTATCTACTTTGAGTTTTCCACATTTGAGAAAAGGAAAGAAAGATTTTTTAAAAAATAACGTATAAATATACAGTCAACAAATAAATATACATTATCGCATTATTGACACATAGCTAAAGATAGCTTATAATCAGAAACATAGATACTAACTACAAAAGTGGTTAGTATAATTTAGTTGTATAAATATTTACTTATGATTAACTAATATTTTAAAAATCATAAAACAAAGAGAAGCAAGGGGGGAATTTTTATGAGTAAAGTTGTATTAGCTTTAGGAGGAAATGCATTAGGAAAAACTCCTCAGGAACAATTAAGCTTAGTAAAAAATACTGCAAAACCAATTGTAGATTTAATAGAAAAAGGGAACAAGGTTATCATAGCTCATGGTAATGGCCCACAGGTTGGAATGATCAATCTAGCTATGGAAACAGCTTCTAAAAGTAGTGCTAATACACCTGAAATGCCTTTTCCGGAATGTGGTGCAATGAGTCAAGGGTATATTGGCTATCATCTACAAAATGCAATAAGAGAAGAACTGCTTAATAGAGGATTAAAAACACCTGTTGCTACTGTTGTAACTCAAGTTATTGTTGATAAAGATGATAGCGCGTTTTCTAATCCAACAAAGCCTATAGGAGCATTTTATAGTGAAGAAGAGGCTGAAAAGCTACAGGAGGGAAAAGGGTATATAATGAAGGAAGATGCTGGAAGAGGTTGGAGAAGAGTAGTACCATCTCCTATGCCTGTAGAT
>DAOUQG010000102.1 GCA_030625765.1 Thermohalobacteraceae bacterium
CCACACACGTAGAATGTGTCAGTTACATAAAAAATACTAACTAAAACTCCAAATAATATCTACTCTATCTGGATTAATAATAATTTTATCTATCAAGCCATTTAGGATTATTCGTTTCTTTTCAATATCGGCATAATCCCAGATGGCTTGAAAATACTTCATACGGTGTTTTATAGTTTAAGATTTTTCTAGGTAGAGTATTAATCCAATAACAAATTCTATTAATAACATCATCAGATATATCATCTATGGATTTTCCTTTTGGAATAAATCTCCTAATTATACCATTATGATTTTCATTGGTTCCTCTTTCAAATGCTGAGTATGGATGGGTGTAAAATAACTCTACGCCTATTTCAGTTTTAAAATCTTCATCAAAGCTAAATTCACTACCGTTATAACATGTGATACTTTTGAAAATTTTGCTAAATTGATCTCCATGTTTTTCTCTAATACTCGTAAGAGCGTCCTGTACTGATTTACTAGTTTTATCAGGTATTTTCATTATTATTTCCATTCTCGTTTTTCGTTCTGTCAATGTTATTAACACACTAGACTTATTACGCCTACCCAGTACTGTGTCTATTTTACAATGCCCTTCTTCTTCACGATTATTGATTGAAGGTGATCTCTTTTCAATACTTTGACCCAGTATTCTTTTGTTTTTTCTAACTACTTGTTTTTTGCGCTTTAATTTAACTTTTAGCAATAAATCTATAGGTTTAACCTTCATCAATCCTAGGTCAATATAATTATAAATGGTTTCAGTGCTTACACAGTCTTTGTCTTTGTTTTCTAATTTGTATCTGCCTACGTTAACATCTGGAGACCATTCTTTATCTAGAATTTTCTCTTCAATATATTTTTTTGCGTGAGAACATTTAACTAATTTTATTTTAGCACCACTATTTTTCCTTCTTTTTTCATACTTGTTTTGTGCTGTATTTCCATAGTATTCTAGTCTCTCTGTTAAATCAGTGTTTCTTTGTACAACTTGATTTCTATTAATTTCTCTGCTTATCGTACTTTTATTTCTTTTTAAATTCTCTGCTATAGCAGTTATGCTCAAACCTTCTTTTTTATAGATTTGTATTTCTATTCTTTCTTCTAGGTTTAGATGATGATACTTTTTGGCTATACTCTTATTAGAATCCATTAATTCAACTCTCCTTTTGTTTTGCGGTGATTACATTTGGAGTATTACTAATGGTTTTTTTTTTAACCATTTTTAGCCGTTCCTACCGTTGCATTTCAATTTTCAATCCGCCTATCATAATTGTAATGGTAGGTACGGTGTTGCTATTTACATATAAACCAAAGATAAAAGAGATAAAAATACCAAAGCAAAATATGCAAAGTGAAGAGGTGGAAAGCAATGATTTTATATCTATCGAGTAATGAAAATGTAGATTTGTTAGATTACCTGATAGAAGACAAAAAGCTAGTTATAAAGAAATTATCAGGGCAATTTAACCTCAATAAATTTGTAATCCATGATATGAGAAATTTAACTCACTGTACACAGATAGTAATAGATTTAAAGGCAATAACAGATATAGAAGAAGAGCTAATTAACGCAATAACAGCTTTTAAAACTATATATAATGCAAGATTTATAATTATAGCTGAGGGATTAAAGCAAGGCAATCAATTGTTAAAAAAGCTGATAGATATTGAAGTGTATAATCTGGTTACAGCAGAAACTATTGAGAATATACGAAAAGAAATAGAACAATGCATAATAGGTGATGGGATGATCTATCAAGACTGTTTAAAGTATCTGATAGAGACAATGGATATTGAGAAAGCCACAAAGTTTAACCTTAAAGGCAAGAATATTAAAATAGCTGTTGCTGGTATAATGCCTAGAATTGGTACAACAACTACAGCTATGAATCTTGCAAATTACATTGCTTCATTAGGAGCAAAAGTTTGCTATATCGAATGCAATAAATACGAGCAGCTAAAAATGATGTATATGTTTTATGACGAATTAACGAATAAAGAAAATGTATATGAATATAAGGGTGTTAAGTATTATGGTGATAGATGCGAAATACAATCTGATTATGAATTTATTATCTATGACATAGGAACACTCGTAGATAGGAATTTTAATTTAGTTCTAAACAATGATATTAATATACTTTGTTCAGGCTCAAAGCCTTATGAAATAAAAAGATTATACAATATTGCAGATAAAGTATCAAACATTAAAATGGACATAGTTTTTTCGTTCTCATCTTACAGAGAACGCATTAAGATAAAGAAATTGATGAGAGAATTTGAAAAAAATTATTTTTTTCTTAATTACTCAACTGATTTATTTGATGGAAATGCAAATAAAGAAATTTATAGGAGAATATTAGAAGATTATGTTGAAGAAGAAGTACAATAAAATGTATATTTATAGCAATTTTGCATATTAAATAATTGACTTTTAATGTGTATGTGCAGCTTAGAAATAATGGTAGAAATGTGTAATAGTAGGCTTAAAGGGTATCTTAACTTAGAGAAAATTAGGTTTAAATGTATTAAAAAGGCTAAAGTTAATGCATATATAACCTTAATCGCAGGAACTATTGCCTTAAACTCAAGCAAATCGTTAAGTAAAGCTGCCTAATCAGCATAAATTTTGAAACAAACTATTTAGGAGGATTTTGCAATTATATAAAATTAAATTTTCAATTTCAAAAATTCATTTTAAAATGAGTTATCGCTCTATGTTCTAATTCTTTTAATTTCAGCAAATTAATTATGCGATTTCCTCAATTAATTTGTTTCATTGTCAACAGCCTTTCTTAGTATCCCTTAATCAAATTTCTGGCAATTAAAGGGTATTTATTTGGGATGATGCTGTCAACATTTTTTCCATTATGCTGCTAGAACTTCAAGTAAAACTGTATTTAGCTATCAAGAAAACTAAGACTAGAAGATACTATAGATATGCTTCTAGTTTTATTGTGAAATGAATCATTCATAATAGTATATTTACCCAACCTTCAGAAAGCAATGTGTCTAATTCATCTTTAACAATAATGGAGTATTATGAACCTATGAATTTACGTCAACTATAACTTGTCAAATTTCAAAAAAGATATTATTTCCGACTAAAATTTGACATATTATTCCAATCAAAGACTTGAAAAATCAAAATATGAAATAAAATGTAATATTTGGTAGAAATAAACTTTATGTGGTATATTATTATTGAGGTAAATATTAATGTTAATGAATAAAGTGTAGATTCTTTAGGAAGTCTGTATAAAGTCTGTATAAAGGTTTGAATACTGTAGCATTTAGTCTAAACCCCAAAAATTAAGATTACTTCTAGAAAGAAGAAAACTAAAAGCAGAGGTGATAAAATTAAAATTTAAATGATACAAAAAAATATTTGATTAGTGAACTTCCATAAGTATACTGATTTATATTTTAAAGCAGAATTTATCAAAGTTTATTAGTGATAGCAATGTAGTGGTTATTGTACAAACATTCAAATTTATAATCATTAAAGTTATTAGGTATATGTTTTATACATACATCGAAAGTAACTCAAAACCCTAAAGATATATAAATAGAACACCAATGTCTAATAAATTACATATAGTGGGCTAAGGATATGTATGTAAAAGATGAATAGGAGATGATGAGTTATTTAGTGTATTCTATGCTTTAAATGGGTCAGCAAGAGAAATAGCTGTAGTTGATATAGATGATAGGATACTAAAATATATTGAGCAATTAAATGGAAAATATGGATTGAAAATAAAGACTTACAAATCCAATCTACTAGAAGGAATTCCACAGGAATTATACAATAGGTTTGATGTCTTTTTTGCAAGTGGGTTAAAAGACTTAGGTGGGTTACTTGCCTTTATTAGTACGGGTGTAATGAGTTTAAAGGAAGGAGATAAAGGAAGTGGGTATTTCGTTTACTATGAATATAAGAATGAAAAATTTAAAGTACCCTATGAGCATCAATTACAACAAAAATTGATTGAGATGAATTGTTATACAGAGACCATGATTCCTTGTGATGAAATTAAGCTTTCTGATGCTGTTATTGACAAAACCATAAGATTGATAGAAAGCGAAGTAGAATTGGGATTACAAGAGGATTACTTAGAAAATGTAAAGGAAGGCTTAAGAAAGGATAACCCACTATCGGCAGATCCGGATTATCCATTATATTCCATAAAACCAGTTAAACTAGCAAAAATAAGTACGACTGGTATAAAAACCAATGTTCCAAATCTTATGTTAAAAAGTTTAAAGAGTTTTTATAAAAAAAATATAGTACAAAAGAATTAAGTCCTATAAGTTAAACTGTTTAAATAGAGGAAAACTACAAGCTTTTTTGAGAATTGTGGTTGGAAAAAAGATATTATTTAGGGTATCAAGTTTCTAGATATAATGTGTTTTAAAAGGGAATGTTTAGTGGGATTAAGTTCTATAAGGATGGAAATAGAACAATGTGGCTATTACAAGATTATACCATATAGTAATTTAGAAAGTATTTTTAATGACTTAATGTATAGATGTATAGAGAATAATGGTGAAAGTTTGATTAAACTAAAAGTATGTTTAGAGTGAGAATATGAAATTAACACATTGCTGTATTATCACAGAAGATGTTATTAAGTTAAGAGATTTCTATGAGAGTATTCTTAAACTTAAGAGTAGAGACTTCAACACTGATTATGCTGAATTTCATACTGGCAATGGTATCTTGGGCGTATTTGATATTGAATATCATAATAAGTTAGCGCCAAATTCAGCTATTGCTAAAAATAACAAAACTGTTTTACTAGAATTTAATGTGGATGATGTCGAACAAGAATATGAAAGACTTAAAAGCATGAATATCAAAATTATTAAAGAACTTAGAACTCACCCTTGGGGGAGTCGATCTTTTTACTTTCTAGACCCAGATGGAAACATGATTAACTTTTATACAAAGGTTTAATAATAACTTGGAAAAAATCTTTAAATTTAAGAAGAGGAGGAAGGAAAGTATATATGAAATTACTCTCTAAAAATGCATTACGTACAGCTTTTAGATATGTGGAGCAGTATGGTAGAAATCTTGAGAAATCTATTTTGGATAAATATTTATATAATGGAGATGAAAAAAAGGTTATAAATGAATTGAAGCGATTTCAAAATACAGATGGAGGTTTTGGTTATGGTTTAGAACCTGATTTTCATTTACCTCATTCATCTCCAATGGCAACCACGGTCGCTTTTCAGATATTACATAAATTGAAGATAGAGAATGAAGCCATTGAGATAATTAAGCAAGGTATTAGTTACTTTGAAAGGACTTATAATGATGAAAGAAGAGGATGGTATTCTGTTTCAGAAGAAGTCAATCATTATCCGCATGCTTCGTGGTGGAATTTTAATGAAGGAGAGAGAATGACTATTGTAGATGAAAACTGGGGTAACCCTACAGCAGAAATTGTTTCTTATTTGTATAGGTATAAAGACCATGTTAATTCATTAGATGTGAATAAATTACTTGACCAATCAATAAATTACTTTCTTAGCAAGACAAAGTTCACATCTCAGTATGAGGTTTATTGTTTTATTAAGTTGTATTATACTCTTCCAAATAACCTTAAGAAAAAGATTAAAGGTAAGCTGACGGATGCTGTTGGTCAGATTTTATGCAAAGATGTAGATAAATGGGATGAATTTATTGCATACCCTCTTAGAATCATTAAGAACCCTAAGGATGAAAAATTCTTAATAAACGAGGGATTACTAGAAAAGAATCTCGAATACCTGATAGATTACATTGAAAAATATGGGAGAATAGAACCTAGATGGAAGTGGGATGATTGTGCAGATGATAATAGAGTCACCAATTGGAAGTTAGACGATCATCTTGAAGGATGGGAAAAAGCAAAAAATGCCTGGATGGGAGTATTAACTTCAGAAGTATTAATGTCATTGTGTGATTTTAAGAGGATAGAAATCTGATTTGAATATGAAATGGAAGAACAAGTGTGAATCTAATTACAAATATGATGAAATATCTTTTAACAAGTTCTAATAGAAGAATGGAATCTGAATTAGGAGTATTAAACCATTCGTTTAAGTAGGAGTCTTTTGTTTACAAGAAAATATATTATCGTATGTAAAATTACAAAGATAAGAATTCTAAGTACAACTTAAATTTTTATTTATTAATAGAGGTAATATAAAAACTCTAAATGAGCAAATCGGTTTACAAATATTTACAACTAATTACAAAAGCTAAATCCACTTAATGCCTTATACAGAGCGAAATTGAAACTTATTAACTTGAGTTGTGCAAATTTTAAATAGCTAAAATTACCAACTCATTTTACACATAAAGAACGGCATAAGTCCTAACACTTGTGAAAAAGCCAACCCGTTTACACAAGGAGGATTTAAACTTATGCCTATCACTAGTATTCCTCATAATAGTGAAATTCTAAACTATATTAATAGTTTAAATTTAGATTTTTCTAAACCGCAGGTTAATCACCTTAAGAATTTAGTAACTGGCATAATCAGTATTGATAGTAAAAGAAATATTTCTAATTTGTCTAACACAGCCTTAAGTAGTAAAGATAGAAGCTTCATAACTAAGTTTCTAAATAATTCGTCTTGGGATTAAGAATCTCTTAGTATTACTAGACTAAATAATATATATTAGCTCAAGTTAAGCCGAAGGCTAATGAATCTATATTTATAGCTATTGATGATACAGTTATAACTAAAAGCAAAAATACAAAATATATTGAAGCTTTGGGGTATCACTTTTCCCATACTGAAGACAAATCAGTGTGGGGGCACTGTATAGTTTCATCTCATATTATAACTAAAAAGTATTCTGTACCTTTAGACTTTAAGCAATACTTCGATAAAAATTACTGTAAGTCAAATAATTTAAATTTCAAAACTAAAATTAAGATAGCTAATGAATTAGTTGATACATTTGCTGAATTAAATACTTACAATACAAATAAAATTTATGTTCTAACAGATAGTTAGCCTGCATCTAAAGATCTTTTTGATAACAATCTATCCTACGGATATCAACTATTAGTGGATTCAAGTCTAATAGATGTATATATCCCAAAGGGATTAAAATCAAAATATCTGATTTTATAGGATATACTTCAGAAACTGATTTTAAAGTATTACTCTAATCGCTGGGAAATAGAAACATCATTTCTATATATCAAAGATAGATTAGGATTAAAACATTATCAAATACGTAAAATTAAAGGCTTTACAAGGTTTTGGTCAATTGTATACCTGGCTTATACTTTGCTAGAGATCTATCGAGCCAGAGCAAGTCAAGAAAAATCTAAGCTAACACTTGGAGATGCAACGTGGTCTTCAAAGGGGCTACCTTTAAGTCTTTAATTACATTGACCTATATATTAGTTACACTCAAAAGCAATTTATCTGAGTTGTATAAAATCTTTGGGCTAACGCTCTAGGGTTTTTGTACAACTCAAGTTATTAATACCTAACTGACCTTTTTATTGTTTAAAGAAAACCTCTGTAGGCCAACTTTTTGTATAATAATCTAAGATAGTTGATGTTTAACAATATATCTGTGCAAATAAATGCTTATTCTGTCCAAGAGAAAATAATAACATCATTATCCCAATTATTATTGCTAATACTTAATGTTTTTCTATAAAATGTTTTGGATGTCTATATTTGCTTGTTAATCTTTGTAAGCTAATTTGCTCGTTTAGAGATAAAATGAAATTTGAAAAGGAGATATAAATTGTCATGAATAATACAAAAAAATATTTGTCAATATTTCTATTAATGATTTTTATTTTCTGCTCTTATACACAAATATTTGCTAATGAAGATGTACCAACAGATGATATTGATGGTTACATAGAAAAGATAATGGAAAAAGGTAAAATACCTGGTTTGAGTTTGGTGATTATTGACAAGGACAATACATACATAAAAAGCTTTGGATATGCTGATGTTGAGAATGGAGTAGAAGTTACATCCTATACAAGGTTTGAACTGGCATCATGCAGTAAAGCTTTTACAGCATTAGCTATAGCAAAGTTGGAGAAAGAAGGATTAATTAGTTTATCAGATACTATTTCTACATATTTACCGTGGTTCTATGTAGAGCTTGAGGGAGATAAGCAGGATATAACCATAGAGCAGGTACTGCATCATACAAGTGGTATACCAACCACAACAATTTCAAATTTTACTCAAAGTACCTCTGATAATGCACTAGAAGAAGCTGTTAAAAGCCTTGTAGGTATAGAGCTTAAAAATAAACTTGGGAGAGTGTTTGAATACGCAACAATTAACTATGATATACTTGGAGCAATTATTGAAGAAGTGACTAATATGAGCTATGAGGAATATATGGTAGAAAAAATCTTAAAGCCTCTTGGTTTAAATAGTACAACGGTAGGGATAGATGAACAGGATTCACTCAAAGCCGAGGGGTATAAAATAAGCTTCTTTAAGCCTAGAAGATATAAGTCTCCAAACTTTAGGGGAAATAACCCAGCAGGCTATATAGTTTCAAATGGAGAAGATATAGCCAAATGGTTAAGGCTTCAAATGGGAATAGAAGAAAGTAAATACAGCTCACTAATTGAAAAAACACATATACCTGACCGCAGCGTCTTACCAAACAAAAGTGATTTTTCTTCTTATGCAATGGGATGGACAGTGCATCAAAATGACATGGAAGAAATTAGTCACAGCGGATTTAATCCAAATTTCACTTCATATATAACCTTTAGTAAGAAAGACAAGATAGGGGTTGCAGTATTAGCCAATTCCAATAGCGGTTATACCTCAGTTATTGGTCAGTATATAATGGGATATCTAAATGGTGAGAAAGATATGGTGCTAAGGGAACCGAACAATATTATGGATAGAGCGTGTTCGGTCATATCAATTTTACTTATCGGTATGATAATAGGAGAATTAGGGTTCTCAGCAGTATTTATAAGTGAAATTATAAGAAAGAAACGAGTATGTGAGGGATTAACCTCAAAGAAATTGAAAAAGTTAGCATTGCTATTATTAACGAGCATACCCTATGCTTTGGCAATATACATTATTCCGAGGGGTATAGCTAAATCTAACTGGAATACAATAGTAGTCTGGACTCCAAAGAGTTTTATAGCTTCTATAGTATTAACAGGAGCTTTAATGGTACTAAGCTATATCTTGCATGGGCTGTTATTAATGTTTCCCCATAGGAATAAATATAAAAAGGATTTACCAAGTCTAATAGCACTAAGCTTAATATCCGGTGTAGCAAATTCAATGATAATATTCATTATTACAAATTCAGTAAATAGTGATATAGAGCTTCAGTATTTATTATTTTACTTTGTGCTGATACTATTTATCTATATTTATGGAAGAAAGGTAGTAGAAACAAGACTGGTAGAAATGACACAAAATATAATATATGACCTAAGGATAAATATATTTAAAAGAATATTTACTACATCATATCAGGATTTTGAGAAGCTTGATTCAGGACAAATCCTAGCAACAATAAATGATGATACAGCAAGAATCGGACAAGCTGCAAATCTATTTGTTACATTTGTAACAAGTGTAGTGACTATAGTTTGCGTTTTTATTTATCTAGGGACGATATCTTTAGCAGCAACTTTAATGTCATTGTTAGTTATAGGGGCAATAGCTGCTTTATACTATGTAGTAGTACAAAAAGCCTCAAGATTTTGGGAAGAGGCAAGGGATACACAAAATGTATTTATGAATAAAATCGAGGCACTCATAAAGGGATTTAAAGAACTGTCTATGCATTATAAAAAGAGAAGAGAATACAAAAATGAAGTAGAGGGAGTTAGTGGAGAATTTCGTGATAAAAGTGCATTG
>DAOUQG010000081.1 GCA_030625765.1 Thermohalobacteraceae bacterium
CAGTTTCAGAACAAAGGACAGGGAAAATTTGAGTTTATATGCATAGTTCCAGAAGAGGGGCATAAATAAAACTAATAATGTGTGTATTACAAAATAAAGAGGGCTACTAAACAGCCCTCTTTTTGATAACCTTTTTCTCCCATTTTCCACTTTTGTACATGCCAAAACCAATTATACAGATTAAAAGATTACTTAGAACCATAGCATACCATACAGAATTCGTACCAAGGGAAGTGAAGTTTTTGAACATGATTATCATAGGAATTCGTAGAACCCATAATCTACCCATCATGATTATCATTGCCATAATAGTATGTCCTGAGCCTTGGAATGTGCCAATAAAGATTTGAAAAAATCCCATTAGGGGAACAGATGCAGTTATTAGTTTTAGATAATAGGTTCCTTGACTAAGAACCTGTGCATTATCAGTAAAAAGACTTATGATGTTTTCTGCTGTTATAAAAATAATACTTGCCCCTACAACTAGAAATAAAGTTGCTAATATAACACTGGTACGTACAGCTTTTTTTGCTCTAGCTATATTATTAGCTCCAAGATTTTGACCGACTACAGTAGCTAATGCATTACCAATACCCATTGCAGGCATTAATATTAGAGAATTAATTCTATTTCCAATTCCAAAAGCTGCTATAGTTGACTTCCCAAATGAAAAAATGAATATGTTTAGAATTGCAAAACCAACTGATGTAGTAGATTGACCTAAAGAAGATGGCCAAGCAATTTTTATAAGTTTAGATAGTACATTTTTTTTCCAAAATAAATGTTTTCTATGTAGTTTAATACCGTCTTTTGATAAGAACAGCCTATATACAGCGTATAGCGAGAATATTCCTCTAGAAATAACTGTAGCTATTGCAGCTCCCCTTATTCCAAGGTCAAATACAAGGATAAATAGAGGATCAAGAATAATGTTCAGTAAAACAGATAGACCTCCATACACCATAGGAGTAACTGTATCACCTTGACCTTGTTTTATTGATGTAAAGGAAAAGAAAATAAACATTGTTGGCATACCAAGAAACATTATACTTAAAAATTCAACTGCACGGTCATAAAGTTCTCCTTCTCCTCCCATAGCACTTACTAAACAAGGTGCTAAGAAGTAACCAATTACTCCTAAAGCTAAAGAAAGTGTAAAAGAAAATGAAATAACATGTCCTGCAATTTCAGTTGCATCCTCTAATCGGTCTGAGCCTGTGTATTGTGATACTAAAGCAGTACCAGCTATGGACACTCCTATTCCTAAAGATATCATAAAAAATATAATAGGCCATATAAGAGTCATCGCAGCAATCTCTGTATCACCTAATTTGCTTACCCAATATGTATCAGTTAGATTATAAACTGTCTGGATGAAATTGTTTAACATAATTGGTAATGATAATGTCAAGATTACCTTAGACATCTTACCATTGAGAATTAAATCTCTGTTTTTGATATACTTCATAACATTCCCCCATATGTACAGTGATAGATATATTATATCATTAAATATTTCGAGTATCAAAATAAATATAATTAATTAACCCAATTTGCATGCTCAAATTAGCGTAATCGAAAAATAAGTCTAATAATTTAATTAATATTAATTAAAAAGAATTTTAGAGAGTATAAAGTGACGGACATAAACCACCAATAATAAATCATAAGTATAATTAGCATAAAATTCCAACTTAAAATATAAATTGTTCCTAAACTAAATAATTATGTTATAATATAACAGAAATAAATATTTTATGAAAGGTGGTGAAATTATGGGTATAGGAAGATGCTTTACTTTCGAAGGTCGTGTGAATCGTTTAAAATACTTTTTAGTTTCTCTAGTACTAGGTGTTATAGCTTGGATCTTATCATTTATAATTATGATGGCAGAAGTACCAGCACTTTGGGCTATATATGCTATATATGCAATCATTGCTACTATTATTGAGATTTGCATTGCTGTTCAGAGACTTCATGATATCGAGCGCTCTGGATTACATTATCTTCTATTATTAATTCCGTTCTATAACATATACTTATCACTAGTAATGTTATTTAAAAAAGGAACTGAAGGTGCAAATGAGTACGGTGAAGATCCTTTAGCACTTAGCGAAAATGTATAATTAATCAATTGATAAAAAAGAGATTGCTATTATTTTTAGTAATCTCTTTTTTATTAACATTTTTTGAATATCAAATACAACCTACCCATTATGAAGTTAATTGTGACAAAAAGAAAATTATTCCTTCCAACATTTAACAAGATAGTAATATTTAACTCGTAAAAAACCATCAATTATAAATAATCAACTAGTAAAATACTTATATTTTAAAATTTATATAAATAAGGTATTGTATGTAAATGGTGTTATTCTGTCAATACTTAAATAAGAAAGAAATATTGATAGAAATGGGGTTTTTTTATGAACAACATTGTTATGCTTATAGGTTTTTATAACGAGAAAGCATTAGGTGTAAAATATTTATCTAACTCTTTAAAAAAGGAAGGTTATGAACCACACATAGTATTTTTCAAAGAATTTAACAGTATACAACCGACTAAAGCAACCAATGTAGAACTAGGTTTACTTACTAGTTTAATAGATGAAATTAAGCCTTCATATATAGGGTTAAGTGTGATGTCTTCTTTATATCTTGAGACTGTTTACTTAGTAAATAACATTATTAAACGAAAATTTAATATACCCATTATTTGGGGTGGAGTATATGCTACGCTGTTTCCAGATAAGGCTTTGGAACATGGAGACTATGTAATTCAAGGTGAAGGAGAGGAAGCCATTGTTGAGCTACTAGAAGCCTTAAGTAAAAATATTGATATATCTAGAGTTGAAAATTTAGCTTATAGAGATAAAAATGGTGAGATAACCATTAATGAGGTTAGACCCTTAAAACAGAAGCTTGATGAATTAGTATATCCACAAATAGGAGGAGAGAACAATTATCTTATTTATAATGATTCAGTAATAAAAGGCGACCCTCAGTTAAAAGACATGGTGTATGAAATGAGTGCATCAAGAGGATGCCCCTTTACATGTTCGTATTGTAGCTCTATAAACTTAAAAAGATTATATACTAAGAAAGGTAAATACGTTAGATTTAGAAGTGTAGATAGTGTGTTGAAAGAGTTGTCAGACGCTAAAAACAGCATTAAAAATTTAAAACTAGTGCATTTTTGGGATGAGATATTTTCAGATGACCCAAATTGGATAAATGAATTCAAGATTAGGTATAAGAAAGAAATAGGATTGCCATTTAAAATATGGGGACATCCCCTAAAAATAAATAAACATACTATTGAAGGTCTTGTAGATGCAGGTCTTTATCAAATTGTTGTTGGGATACAGAGTGGTTCGCCTCGGGTTAGAAGAGATATTTTCCATAGGACTGAAACTAGTGAGGATATTATCAATGCAAGTAAAATACTGTCAGAGTGTAGAGTACCGAGAGTAATATATGACTTTATGCTTCAGCATCCTTTTGAAACTATGGACGATTTGATTAAAACGTATGAGTTATGTTTACAGCTTGAGCATCCTTTTGAGCTACAACTACACGGTCTTAATTTTTTACCTGGAACAGATATTGTCCAAAAAGCGATTGAAGAAGGTCATTTTACTGAAGCTGAGCTTGAAAAAATCATGTATGGAACTATTAGTGAGCAGTATGATATGTATTGGGGACCAGCTGCAGCTAATAGCATTACAGAAGATAATGTGTGGATATCTTTAATATATCTAACACAATTTCATAGACTTAGACCTATAGTAGAACTCCTTGCCAGTGAAGCAAAAAAAGGACACAAGGCAAAGGTTGCTTTAACATTGAAAAAAATAATGGCACGTGCTAAAATGGTTAAAAACATATCTCAAAAAGCTAAATTGGTAATAGGGAGAAAATAAAGAAATTTATAACTTAACAAAAGGAGAATATCTATGAAAAGAATAGATGAAAGAGATACTATGTTCGCAAGGATGAATTATAAGCAAGGTACACACCAATATGAAGAGTATTATAGTAGAAATAGAGATAAAAGAAAAATAGATGATGAAATCAGGAAAAAACCACAAATATGTGGAGAAGGAACAGCTACATATAGTCCAATAAATTCACCTATTGCGGATGCTAATTTCAAATTTCTTAACGACATAAAGCATTTAAGTGAAGGACCTGTTAATGAAAATAAAGTTGAAGTTGACAAAGAAGAAATGACAAGAAGAATTAAGGGTCTAGCAAAGCATTATGGAGCAAAGCTAGTAGGTATAACTAAGATGGAAAAATATCATTATTATAGTCATAGAGGTAGACACGATGAAGTTTATGGTGAAAAGATAGAAGCTAAGCATCCATATGGAATAGTATTTGCTGTTGAAATGGATAAATCAATGATTAATAGAGCTCCGCAGATATCAGAGGTAATTGAAACCTCTAAAGCATATATAGATGCTGCAATCATTGGAATGCAGATTTCATATTATATTAGAGAACTAGGGTATGACGCGAGAAATCACATGGATGCAAATTATCTTGTAGTTGCTCCTTTGGTTGCAAGAGACGGAGGTATAGGTGATATTGGTAGAAATGGAATACTAATTACAAAAGAATTTGGTTCTAGAGTAAGGTTGGGAGTAGTAACGACAGAAATACCCTTAATTCATGATGAGAAATTAGATTTTGGATTAAAGGAATTTTGTATGAGCTGTAATAGATGTATAAGAACTTGTCCTGGCAAAGCTATTCCAACAGGTAATCCAACAGAAATTGATGGTGTGGAAAGATGGCAAATAGAGCAGGAAAATTGCTATAATATGTGGAGAAGTATAGGAACTGATTGTGGCATATGTATAAGCAGTTGTCCATTTAGTCAGGGAATAGAACAAGAAAATATTGAAAAAATAAAGGATTCTCAAGAAGAAATCGTGAAAATATTGAAGGCTCATGATGAGAAGCATGGAATAAGACCATATATAAAAGAGCCACCTGAGTGGCTCAAATAGTTTTTAAAATTATCAAACAGACGCAGTTGTAGCAGATGTAGCAGCTATGGAAGATATTAAAGCAGCATTCTGTGCTTGTATTATGGCCTCTATAGTTGTATTAATGCCAGCTTCAATTATAGTTATGTCATCATATAGATTTTTTATGACATTAGAAATTGTAAGTAAAATAGCCATTGTCAAATTAGTATCTTTAGTAGATTTTAGGTGTTTAGATGTATTAAAGATATTAGTTATTTCCTTCATTTGAAGGATTTCTTCATCTAGGTTCTTATCGATTATAGACATAAGGCCTATTTGAGGATAATGGAATCTTTTTATTTTCAATCCTTCATTTAGCATATCTTCATATATAATATTGCATCTATCTACAATAAATTGTTTATTTTCGATATTAGATAACATAAGAATATGAGATAAGAATTGAAGGTCATTTCCTTTTTTGAAATTAGTTTCAGCTAATGCTGAATAATAAAACTCTATTTCTTCCATCAAGACTTCTATTGAACTATTTGATTGAGATAATAATATTGCTAATGGATAGTCGCCCTGAGATGTCAAGAAAAAATGATTGCTTTTCATTCCTTTATAAATGTCAATAGCTTTATCTATTCTTGTATCTAGACTTTCAACTTTATTATGCGTAGTCATAAGTGCAAGAGAAGATATAGTGGTATATGGTCCCTTTTTAAAACCACCTGCTGTTAGATTGTTTTGATATTCTATAAGTTCATGAAATTTTGCCTTGGGATCTTCGAACTTTGTTATTAGCATAGCAGATGTTGAAAATCTTTGATGAGAGTGTAATGGAGAGAAGACATTAGTATTATTTTTGATATATTTACACAATTCCATATACTCTTCTAAGTTAAAATTCTTTTCATTTATAACGTACAATAGTGAAACCATCATTAACATATGACTTTGAACTTTCCATTTCAAATTATCATATAGGGTATTATAGATTTCTAAATAGTTGTCTACATTTTCATGTATATGACTATCCAAAAAATCAGCTCCTTTTTACAAATTTTAAGTATATTATAGCATATATCAACATTATAGCATATATCTCATGTGAATATTTTTATTTTTCTCATAAAAAGTTTAAGAATTATAATATATTTAATAATCCTCTAAAATTTGTTATTTGATTATAGATTTTGATAATATGTTTTTATCACACTCATCAACAGTTTTTTTATCTGAAGCTAAGACATATAAAATAAAAGTCATTTTATGCCTAACGATATATTTTACATAAATGCGTCCTTTTAAAGTAATAATTGGGAAGCTTTCTCCATAAAAATATTTTTCAATAGGTTTTCCGTATTGAATATAACCCAAATAGTTTTTACTAAATTTATGAATGGGACTAGTGGTTTTAATGGTAGAGTCAATTTTTGTCCAACCTTCTGTTCCTAGATAATTAACATTATATTCTATACAATCAATAGTGCTATTGAAAGCAATTTTAGACTCAGGACAGCCAAGTGAAGGTAAGACTAATTTTGTTTGATCATATTTAGGTATTTGAGTTAATTCATTGATATTAATTTTATTATTATCAAAAAATCCATATGCATTGTTAGGATTTTCATGATCATAAACAGTATACCCTCCGTAAAAGCTACTATAATAAGGAGAGTTAGGGTTGTAATATGAAGAAGCTCCTTCTTTAAGCTCAAAGTGTCCAAAGTTATATAAAATTGTTAAGGAAAGATTTCTTTTAGAGTATTGTGAAAACCCTTTGTCTGCATTATGAAACATCATGAAAGGATACCAATCCTTTTTAGATGTACTCAATCCATCTGGTATGTAAAACACAATACTTTTTTTATCAATAATACTTTCATGCTTATGCTTATAGCTATATGGAAGCATAAGTATATAACTCCTAACTGGATAGTATAAAGTAGATTTAAAAAACAGAGTTACTAAAAGAATTACTACGGAAATTTTTATATATTTTGATTTTCTCAAATTTCTTCCTCCAATATTTATAATTACTAGATGAATGTGAGAATGTATTTGATATTAATTATATTATTATATTATGTGAGTTTACATGGGTTTCATGTGCAAAATTATTTGACAAGAAAAAAGTGGCTACTATAAGCCACTTTAAGCATTTATCATTTTTACTGCCCCGTGGGGACAATAATTTGTACATTTACCGCATCCAGTACAAATATCATGATCTACAGCTGGAGTTTTTGCTTTAAAAAAACCAATTTTATCTTGCTTTACAGCATTTACAGGGCAAATTCTTACAACAGGACAAAATGGAGACTGATCACATACATTAGCATTGATTACTGCTTTTTTCATTTAAATACCCTCCTCCCATATACCCCTTAAGGGTATACAATAAATTATAACTATAAATAATTCATTAGTCAACAATAAAAGTTATTTTATTGTATTTACAAAAAAATAGTGAAAATTAAAATAGAGGAAAATTACGAAATGTATAGAATATTACAAATAGACTAAGATTTACATTTGGAAGGAGGAATATCTTGAAGCAATTAGAACTAATAAAAGAAAAAAATAGTTTAATGGTTAAATTAGTTTGGGTTTCAGTGATATTAGCATTAATTGTAGATATTGTATCAAAAGTACCTACTCGAGTTATATATACAATAGGTATAGCAGGTGTTGTTTTTGGTACTCTTATAACACTTTTAGTTAAATACGGTATATTTATCAAGTATATAAAATATTTAGTAATGTGTATTTTATTTTCTTTAACATTTTACATGGCTAATTTTGAGCCTAGATATGGTTATTATATTATGCTCTATTACAATATTGCATTAATATCTTTATATCAAGAGCATGCTGTTATATTGACATCATGTGGTGTAAGTATTGGGATGACAATTTATTTTCACAGTAAATATGCAGAAATGATGTTTTTCAATTATGGAAATACAAAAGGCTTAGTAACATTAGTATTATACCTAATTTTAGTTACTGGAGTACTATCTTTTCAGAGTAGATTTGCTGAAAAAATGAGGAGTAGAATTTTAAATAATCATGAAGAAGCTTTAAATAGTAAAGAGAAAATTGAAGACATATTAATTAGAGCTAAGGATTCAGTGAAGATATTAAATGATTTTAGTTCTAACCTGAAACAAAACATTGATATAACTGAAGAAATCTCCAAAGAAACTACAGTTGCTTTTTCACAAATTGCATCTACTGTCGAAGACCAAACTAAAAGTATTGAAGATATAAACAACCATATGAGATTTAATAATGATAAAATCCAATCTGTAAGTGAAGCCTCAAAAGAAATGTTAAGTATTTCTAATGATACGGAGCACGTAACTAAGACTGGTAACACAGAGATAGTTACTTTAATAAGTAGAATGAATCAAGTAACTCAAGATATCAATGTTTCTGTAGACTTTATAAAAGATTTAAATGATCAATCGAAGCAGATTGGCGATATAGTGTATGCTATTAATGAAATATCAGAGCAAACTAGTCTGCTAGCACTTAATGCTGCTATTGAAGCTGCTAGAGCTGGAGAACATGGTAAAGGTTTTGCAGTAGTTTCTGATGAAGTTAGAAAACTTTCTGAGGATTCACATGAATCTACAGAAAAAATAGCAACTATTCTAAGTGAGATAGAGAAAAAGATAAATCAGGTTACAAATCAGTTTGACTTGCTACAGAATGCAGTGAGTGAAAGCAAAGGATCAACAATTAGTGTGGAGAATGTATTTAATAAGATTATTTTAAATACTGACAGAGTTGTAAAACAAGCAAAGAATGTTGAGGATATGATTATAAGCCTTCAAGAAGCATCTAGATTGATAGTTGATGAAGTTATATCAGTTTCTAGCTTTACAGAGGAAACATCAGTAGCTGTAGAAGAAGTACTTGCAAGTGTAAATGAAGAGAGTGAAAGAATTTCAAATATTGTTGATAGCTTTAAAGAATTAGAACTAATAAATACGAATTTAGAAAATTTAATTTCCAACAATTAAGAATAATAAAAGAGGAACTATAGCCTACTATTGTAGGTTATAGTTCCTTTAATAATTAATAATAGTTCGAAAATTCGCTATAGAAAGCAAATCCTACAACTATAGCTAAAATGAATCCAATAACAGCTAAAGCAATTGAAATTATCATTATTATTCCTTGAATTTTGAAATAAGCACTTAAATGTTCGAATATTCCATTTATTTCCTGGCTATTACCTCTTATATATAATTCTAAAGAGTTTTTAGCGTTTCTAAGCTTGACTCCTAAGATGATAGTTGGAATACCCAAAATTAAAGATAGCCCAAAAGAAGTTAAAGCACCTAGACACATTAAAGCACCAGATATAATTGTCATTATTGAAACGAAATTTGTCCATGAATTAAGCTTATCAAGAAACATTTTATCAGGAGTTATATATGTAGGTTGGTTTTGATTTTCCATTATTTCACCTCCTTATCAAGTATATTTATATACTTTTCCATACGTATCCATTATATAATAATATATAAATTTTATGCAATAAATAGCTACAAAAAAATAAATAAGACAGCAATTTTATAGCTGTCTTGTTTTATTATCAATTTATTTTTTTATAAGGTATCCTGACCTTCGTCCCAATTAACAGGACAGACTCCTCCTGCTTGCAGTGCTTTTAGAAGCCTTAATACTTCATCAACACTTCTCCCTACATCAGTATTATTAATGGAGTATTGCTGTAGAATACCTTCTGGGTCAATTATAAAAGTTCCTCTTAATGCTATTCCACCAGCCTTATCAAAAAAAACACCATATTCCTTAGTTATCTTTTTGTCATAATCAGAAAGTAAAGGATAATCTATTCCTCCAAAACTATCAATCCAAGCCTTATGTGTAGGGATACTGTATGTATTAATTCCTAATACAACTGCTTTGAGCTTCTCAAATTCTTTTAACCTACGGTTAAATTCAGGAACTTCGGTACTTCAGACTGGAGTAAAATCTGGTGCTTGTTCACCAATTTTTATAATAAGCAACACCTTCAAAAAATATATTTAATGAACTGATATTAGTTATTTCAATATATTTAATAAATAATGCATACAATATAAAAAATCAAGTCATAAAAGTTTAAAAGTATGACATATCTTTATTCGGGACAAAATAATTTATGGATTTAACCAAATCTGAGGTTTGAGAGGAATAAAATATTTTTAGAACAGGGTGATAATATGGACAATAGATTTAATAATTTTCAAGAAAAAAGAATGAGCATTTTCAGAGAAGTAGTTAAAAGTGCTTGGGATGGCAAGCTAAAAAGTGCTTTGCCACAAATAGTGAGAGATATAAAGGATAAGTATAATTTTATAGACAAAGATGATGCTTTTATAAAGGATCACATTAGATTGGCTATGGGATTAAACCCACGAGGCGATGTAGAGTTTTCTAATGAAGTAGATTTAATTCATAAGATAGATAGAGTTGAAGAACCTATAGTCTCTAAGGTTGATGGAGTTTGTGAGTATTGCGATAGTCTACAAGATAATAAAGATTGCTATAACTCGTGTGAATATGAGGCACATATTTATCAAAGAAGTAAAGGACCTGTAATAGATAATAACAAATGTTTAAGCTGTGGGAAATGTATATCAAACTGCCATTTTGGTGCCATAGCAGATAAAATAGAGTTTATACCCTTAATAGATTTACTAAAGGATGAAAATACTGATGTTTTTGCAGCGGTAGCACCTTCCATAGCAGGTCAATTTGGAGATGAT
>DAOUQG010000052.1 GCA_030625765.1 Thermohalobacteraceae bacterium
TTCTTCATCAGAAGATAATCTTTCAACTTCCTCAGCAGTATCTGGTGTAATTCCCTTAATAGCAGGAACATCAAGTGGTGAAGGCATATAGTCAACTATAGAATCTATTAACATTTGAACACCCTTATTCTTATATGCAGATCCACAAAGTACAGGAATTACGTCTACTTTAATAGTTGCTTTTCTTAAAGCAGCCATGATTTCTTCTGCAGCTATCTCTTCACCATCTAAATACTTCATCATAATTTCTTCGTCTTGATCTGAAACTGCTTCAAGAAGTTTTTCTCTATATTCTTCAGCCTTTTCTTTTAGTTCATCAGGTATTTCAGTTATTTCGATATCTTTACCAAGTTCATCTTTATAAATTCTTGCATTCATATTAATCAAATCAACAATACCTATAAAGTCTTCCTCTGCTCCAATTGGAAGTTGTATTGGTACAACATTAGCTTTTAATCTCTCTACCATTGTATCTACTGAATAGTAAAAGTTTGCACCCATTTTATCCATTTTATTTACAAAACAAATTCTAGGAACATTATACTTATCAGCTTGACGCCAAACTGTTTCTGATTGTGGTTCAACACCACTCTTTGCATCAAATATAGCTACTGCACCATCAAGAACACGTAGAGACCTTTCAACCTCAACTGTGAAATCCACGTGTCCAGGTGTGTCAATGATGTTAACCCTGTGCTCTTTCCAATATGTTGTTGTAGCAGCAGAAGTTATTGTGATTCCTCTTTCCTGCTCTTGCTCCATCCAGTCCATTTGAGATGCACCTTCATGTGTTTCTCCTACTTTATGAACTTTTCCTGTATAAAACAGTATTCTTTCAGTAGCTGTAGTTTTGCCCGCATCTATATGTGCCATTATTCCAATATTTCTTGTTTTTTCTAATGATACTTTTCTAGCCATGAAAATCCTCCTTTCTGCTGCCGAATTTACCTATTCGTTATATTTCCCAAAATAAATCATTATTATTATATTTTTACCATCTATAGTGAGCAAATGCTTTATTTGCTTCAGCCATCTTATGAGTATCTTCTCTTTTCTTAACACTTGCACCAGTATTATTAGCTGCATCCATAATTTCTTTGGCTAATCTTTCTTTCATAGTTCTTTCGCCTCTTTTTCTAGTATAAGTAACTAGCCATCTTAACCCTAGAGTTTGTCTTCTGACAGGTCTAACTTCTATTGGAACTTGATAGTTTGACCCACCAACTCGTCTAGCTTTTACTTCTAAAACAGGCATAATATTTTCCATTGCTTTGTAGAATATCTCTAATGGATCTTCACCAGTTTTTTCTTTAATAGCATCAAATGCTCCATATACTATTTTTTGTGCTACACCTTTTTTTCCATCTAACATGATTTGATTTATTAGCTTTGTTATTACCACATCTTTATATAATGGATCTGGCATTGGTTTTCTTTTTGGTACATTACCTTTTCTTGGCACTATACTTCCCTCCTTAATAATCATAGACTAAGTCACAGGTACTCGACAGTATTAAGTTGTCGTAGTGCACTAAAATACTTTAGTGAACATAATTTTATTATATTATCTGTAATCTTTGTCATCTTGCATCTTACTACTAATCAATACATAATTTCTTTATTTTTTTGGTTTCTTTGCACCATATTTTGATCTAGATTGCTTTCTACCTTCTACACCAGCTGTATCAAGTGTTCCTCTAACTATATGATATCTAACACCTGGTAAGTCTTTTACTCTACCACCTCTTATAAGAACAACACTATGCTCTTGAAGGTTATGACCTATTCCTGGAATATATGCAGAAACTTCCACTCCATTAGTAAGTCTTACTCTGGCAATTTTTCTCAATGCTGAGTTAGGCTTTTTAGGAGTAATAGTTTTTACTGCAGTACAAACTCCTCTTTTTTGAGGAGAACTCATTTTTGTAGTTCTCTTTTTTAAAGAGTTGAATCCAATGTTTAAATGTGGAGATTTAGTTTTCTTAGTAACCTTTTGTCTACTTTTTCTTACTAATTGATTCATAGTTGGCATCTACTAGGCACCTCCTTCCAATTAATACTCTAAAATTATTTTAATAATGCAACCGAAGCTGCTCTTACATCAATTCCACAGGCTTTGCCTAGCTCTTTCATATTATCTACATAAATTATTTCTATGTTTTTTTCTTTACACATGTTAATTAACTCAGTAATAACATGTCTGTCTGCATCTTTAGCAATAATTACAGAGTTAGCTTCGTCATTTGCTACAGCTCTTTTAGCCTGTTTTGTACCTACTGTTTTTTTGTATTCTTTTAATTCTAGTACCACATGTCTCCTCCTTTTCAAATACCTAAAAGATTATGTAGTTATCTACATAATCTTTTAGGTTATAAAAGAGTCAACTTCACAATCACAAACACTCATATATTTTAACACCAGTTAAGTATACTGTCAACATTTATATTATTAAACTTGAATTTCTTCACTAACATTTGGTGTTTGAGTATTTATTGCAATGTCTTTATACCTCTTCATTCCAGTTCCAGCCGGAATTAGCTTGCCAATAATTACATTTTCTTTTAATCCTAACAGTGAATCAACTTTACCTTTGATAGCTGCATCTGTTAGAACTCTAGTAGTTTCTTGGAATGATGCTGCAGATAAAAATGATTCTGTTGCAAGTGAAGCCTTTGTTATTCCTAATAATATTCTTCGAGCTGTTGCAGGCTTACCACCTTGCTCTTCTGTTCTAGCATTCTCTACTTCAAATTTGAAAATGTTCACTAATCCACCTGGAAGTAAATCTGTATCACCAGGATCCTCAACCTTAACTTTATTTAACATTTGTCTTACAACTATTTCTATATGCTTATCGTGAATATCAACACCCTGCATCCTATAAACCCTTTGAACTTCTTTTACAAGATAAGATTGTACTCCAGAAATTCCTTTGATTCTTAATATGTCATGTGGATTAACCGAACCTTCAGTTAATTCATCTCCAGCTTCTACGATATCCCCTTCTCTTACCTTAAGTCGTGAACCGTATGGTATATTATATGATTTAGCTTCTCCATCATCAGAAGTTATTACAACTTCTTTTTTACGTTTTGATTCATTAATAGCTACCTTTCCAGAAATCTCTGCAATTGTTGCTACACCCTTTGGTTTTCTTGCTTCAAATAGTTCTTCAACCCTTGGCAAACCTTGAGTAATATCTGAGCCAGCTATTCCTCCAGTATGGAACGTTCTCATTGTAAGCTGAGTACCTGGTTCACCAATTGACTGTGCAGCTATAATACCTACAGATTCTCCAGTGTTTACACTCTCACCTGTTGCTAAGTTCGTTCCATAACAAGTAGCACAAACCCCATGCTTAGCTTTACATCCTAATACTGTTCTTATTTTAACCTTTTTAATTCCAGCTTCAGTAATTTTTTCTGCTAAAGCCTCTGTAATTAATTCGCCATTTTTTACTAAAATTTCATCAGTATTTGGATTTATTATGTCCTCTAAAGAGTATCTACCCTCTATTCTATCTTTTAATTCCTCAATTACTTCTTTTCCATCTTTAAACGCTGAAGCTATTATGCCTTGTTCTGTTCCACAGTCTAACTCTCTTACTATAACATCTTGACTAACATCAACTAACCTTCTTGTTAAATATCCAGAGTCTGCTGTTCTTAAGGCAGTATCAGCATTTCCTTTACGTGAACCATGAGTAGAAATGAAGAACTCCAATACAGATAACCCTTCTCTAAAGTTTGATTTGATTGGTTGTTCAACTGTTCTACCAGATGCGTTTGCCATTAATCCCCTCATTCCAGCCAATTGCTTAATCTGACTTGTACTACCTCTTGCTCCTGAATGAGACATGATGAAAATATTATTAAGTCTATCTAAGTTTGACATTAATGCATCTGTTACCTTCTCAGTAGTTCTATTCCATACTTCAATAACTTTTTCGTATCTTTCTTCGTCAGATATAAGTCCTCTTCTATATGCTCTTTCATATTTGTCAACAACTTGCTCTGCTTCAGATAATAATTTTTCCTTTTCATCAGGAACAATAATATCGCCAATACTAATTGAAACTGCTCCAATAGTCGAATAATGGAAACCAGTGCTTTTTAGATGGTCTAATACAATAGATGTAATAGTATTTCCATGTTTCCTATAGCATTTATCAATAATCTTTCCAAGCATTTTCTTGTCAACTAATGTATCTATTTCTAGTGAATGTGGATATTTGCTTCTGTCCACAAATCCTAAATCTTGTGGAATATGTTCGTTAAATATAAACCTACCTACAGTACTCTCAACTAGATATCCTTTAGAGTCTGTATTTTTCTGATATCTAACTCTTACTTTAGCATGTAATCCAACTTCACCATTATAATAAGCCATAAGCATTTCTTCAAAATCTTTGAATGCCTTGCCTTCACCTTTTTCGCCAGGTATATCTATTGTTAAATAGTAAGAACCTAACACCATATCCTGAGTAGGTGTAGTAATTGGCTTCCCATCTTTAGGTGCTAATATATTATTTGTTGAAAGCATTAAAAATCTTGCCTCAGCCTGTGCTTCTGATGATAAAGGAACATGAACAGCCATTTGATCACCATCAAAGTCAGCATTATACGCTGTACAAACAAGCGGATGTAATTTTATAGCTTTACCTTCCACTAACACTGGCTCAAAAGCTTGAATTCCTAATCTGTGAAGAGTTGGAGCACGATTTAGGAGTACAGGATGTTCTTTAATAACTTCTTCTAATACATCCCAAACTACAGGTTTTACTCTCTCAACCATTCTTTTAGCACTTTTAATATTATGTGAATGCCCTTCATTTACTAATTTTCTCATAACAAATGGCTTGAAAAGCTCTAAAGCCATTTTCTTAGGAAGACCGCATTGATAAAATTTAAGTTCTGGTCCTACAACTATAACCGAACGTCCAGAATAGTCTACCCTTTTACCTAATAAATTTTGTCTAAATCTACCTTGTTTACCCTTTAGCATATCTGAAAGTGACTTAAGAGGTCTATTGCCTGGACCTGTTACTGGTCTTCCTCTTCTACCATTATCAATCAATGCATCTACAGCCTCTTGCAGCATTCTTTTTTCATTTCTTACTATAATGTCAGGAGCTCCTAGGTCTAATAATCTTTTCAAGCGATTATTTCTGTTAATAACTCTTCTATACAAATCATTTAAATCTGAAGTCGCAAATCTACCGCCATCCAACTGAACCATTGGCCTTAAGTCTGGTGGAATTACAGGTATAACATCAAGCACCATCCATTCAGGTTTATTGCCAGATTGTCTAAAGGCTTCAATGACTTCTAATCTTCTTATTATCCTAATTCTTTTTTGTCCAGAACTGTCCTTAAGCTGCATTCTTAATTCTTTAACTTCTTTCTCTAAATCAATTTTGCGCAGAACCTCTTTTATTGCTTCAGCTCCCATGCCCGCTTTGAAGTTTCGGCCATATTTCTCAAGATTTTCTCTGTATTCTGTCTCACTCAATAATTGTTTGTCAGATAAAGGTGTTTCACCTGATTCTATAACTATGTATGAAGCAAAATACAGTACTTTTTCAAGAGCTCTTGGTGACATATCCATAATCAATCCAAGTCTACTTGGTATTCCTTTAAAATACCAGATATGAGAAACTGGAGCAGCTAGTTCTATATGTCCCATTCTTTCTCTTCTAACCTTAGACTTTGTTACTTCAACACCACACCTATCACATACTACACCTTTATATCTTACTCTTTTGTATTTACCACAATGGCACTCCCAGTCTTTTGTAGGTCCGAAGATTTTTTCGCAGAAAAGACCCTCTTTTTCTGGTTTTAAGGTTCTGTAATTAATTGTTTCTGGTTTTTTTACTTCTCCTCTAGACCAACGTCTAATTTTCTCTGGAGACGCTATTCCAATTCTTATTGAATCAAAATTATTTAATTCAAACAAGGAGCATTCTCTCCCTTCTGTAAGTAATTTTATTATCTTACTTATCTAAAAAACTATTTACTCTTCTTCTAAATCATCAGATATATAACCTTCTTCTTTTTTATCAATACTGATGTTTAGCTCACTTATTTCATCTTCAAGATGCTCTTTAATCTCTATTTCACTTTCTTCTTCAGATAACACTTTTACATCTAATGCCAAACTCTGAAGCTCTTTAATTAATACTTTAAATGATTCTGGAATTCCTGGTTCAGGTATATTTTCACCCTTAACTATTGCTTCATATGTTTTAACACGACCTACTACGTCGTCAGATTTTACAGTTAATATTTCTTGAAGTGTATAGGACGCTCCATATGCTTCTAATGCCCATACTTCCATTTCACCAAATCTCTGACCTCCAAATTGAGCTTTTCCTCCCAATGGCTGTTGAGTTACAAGTGAGTATGGTCCAGTTGATCTAGCATGAATTTTATCATCAACTAAATGATGAAGTTTCAACATATACATATATCCTACAGTTACTGGATTGTCAAAAAATTCACCTGTTCTACCATCTTTTAAAAGTATCGTTCCAGTTTCAGGCAACCCAGCATTTCTAAGCGCCTCTTCTATATCACTCTCATGTGCACCATCAAATACTGGGGTTGCAACCATCCAGCCTAAGGCTTTCGCTGCCATACCTAAGTGAGTTTCAAGAACTTGCCCAATATTCATACGTGATGGAATACCAAGAGGATTTAGTACAACATCTAGAGGCGTTCCGTCTGGTAAGTATGGCATATCTTCTTGAGGTAATATTCTTGATATAACCCCTTTGTTGCCATGTCTACCACACATTTTATCACCTACGTTAATCTTTCGTTTAGTTGCTACATAAACTCTTACAAGTTGATTTACTCCTGGAGATAGTTCATCACCATTTTCTCTAGTAAACACTTTAACATCAACAACTATTCCTGTCTCACCATGTGGTACTCTTAAAGAAGTATCTCTAACTTCTCTAGCTTTTTCTCCAAATATAGCTCTTAACAATCGTTCTTCTGCTGTTAACTCAGTTTCTCCTTTTGGTGTAACCTTACCTACAAGTATATCACTTGCTTCAACTTCAGCACCAATTCTAATAATTCCACGTTCATCCAAATTCTTAAGCGAATCGTCTCCAACATTAGGAATATCTCTTGTGATTTCTTCTGGACCAAGCTTAGTATCCCTAGCATCAGATTCATATTCCTCAACATGTATTGATGTGAGTACATCATTTATAGCTACTTTTTCATTGATTAAAATGGCATCTTCATAGTTGTAGCCTTCCCAAGTCATAAAGCCAATTAAAAGGTTTTTCCCTAATGCTATTTCACCCATATCTGTTGAAGGTCCATCAGCAATGATTTTGCCTTTAGCAACCCTTTCACCATTCTGAACTATTGGTTTTTGGTTTATACAGGTTCCTTGATTTGAACGCTTAAATTTGAGTAGCTTATATTTATCTAATTGACCATCTTCGTCTCTCTTTATAATTATCTCTCTTGAAGTTACTCGAGTAACCATTCCACTATTTTTTGATACTACAACTGCTCCTGAGTCCTTAGCTGCTTTATGCTCCATTCCAGTCCCTACTATCGGTGCTTCTGAAGTAAGTAACGGAACAGCCTGCTTCTGCATGTTTGCACCCATTAAAGCTCTAGTAGCATCGTCATTTTCTAAGAAAGGTATCATAGAAGTAGCTACAGAAACTATTTGCTTTGGTGAAACATCCATATAGTCTATTTCTTCTCTTGGAACTACATCATATACTCCATTCTTTCCTCTTACTATAACCTTCTTGTTTGCAAACTTACCCTCTTCATCAAGCACTTCATTTGCTTGCGCAATTATAAACTCATCTTCTTGATTAGCTGTCAAATATTCTATTTCATTTGTTGCTATTCCTTTTTCATTATCTATTTTTCTATATGGAGCTTCAATAAATCCATAATCGTTTATTCTTCCATATGTTGATAGCGATGTGATAAGACCTATGTTTGGTCCCTCGGGCGTCTCTATAGGACACATTCTGCCATAATGAGAATGGTGAACATCTCTAACCTCAAACCCAGCTCTATCTCTACTAAGACCTCCAGGTCCTAGTGCAGACATTCTCCTCTTATGAGAAAGTTCAGATAATGGATTTGTTTGATCCATAAATTGCGATAACTGACTGCTTCCAAAAAACTCTTTAATTGCAGCAGCTACTGGTCTAATATTGATCAATGCTTGAGGAGTAATTACATCAATATCTTGAATTGTCATTCTTTCTCTAACTACTCTTTCCATTCTAGCAAGGCCAATTCTAAACTGGTTTTGCAATAGTTCTCCAACGGAACGAATTCTTCTATTGCCTAAATGATCAATATCATCAACATTTCCAATATCTTCGAATAAATTAAACTCATAGTTAACTGATGCAATAATATCTGAAATCAATATATGCTTAGGAGAAAGTTCTTTAACTTTTTCTTTTATTGCTTCAAGTAAATCATCTTCGTTTTCATATTCATCAATCAATTTATTTAATACTGGATAATAGACCTTTCCTTTTAATCCGATTTTCTTTAATGAAAAAGGTAAATCGAACGCATCTACACTAACAAAATGATTTCCAATAATTCTTGCTGCCTTATTTTCTTCAGTATATACATTTACTATGTTGATTCCAGCGTTTTCAATTTCCCTTGCTTTCTCTCTTGAAATCTTTTCTCCACTATCAATCAGAATTTCTCCTGTGTTAGGATCAATTATTTTCTCGGATGTTCTTTTGCCAACAAGCCTACTTTTTAAAGCTAGCTTAGTATTAAATTTATACCTTCCTACTTTTGCTAAATCATATCTTTTAGCATCAAAAAATAACGAGTTAATCAAGGAGTTAGCACTTTCTACATTTGGTGGTTCTCCTGGTCTCAACCTCTTATAGATTTCTAATAATCCTTCTTCTTTTGTTTTAGTATTATCTTTTTCTAAAGTCTTTAATATTTGTTCACTTTCACCTAACAAATCAATTATTTCTGCATCAGTGCCATAACCGAAAGCTCTTAGCAATACTGTAAGAGGAAGCTTTCTTGTTCTATCAACTCTTACATAAACTATATCATTAGAATCACTTTCATATTCAAGCCATGCACCTCTGTTTGGTATTACTGTAGATGAATACAATCTTTTACCTGTTTTATCGATCTGACTGCTGTAATACACTCCTGGAGATCTTACAAGCTGACTTACAATAACTCTTTCTGCACCATTAATAATAAAAGTACCTTTATCGGTCATTAGTGGGAAATCACCCATAAATACCTCTTGTTCTTTTACTTCTCCTGTTTCCTTATTAATCAATCGTACTTTAACCTTTAAAGGTGCAGCATATGTAACATCACGCTCTTTTGAATCTTCTTGATCATACTTGGGCTCTCCACCAATAAAGTAATCTACAAATTCTAGAATTAGGTTACCTGTATAATCTTGTATTGGAGAAATGTCTTCAAATACTTCCTTCAAGCCTTCTTCCAGAAACCAATCATATGATTTCTTTTGTACTTCAATTAAATTTGGTAAATCTAACACCTCTTTGATTTTTGAGTAACTCATTCTAACCCGTTTTCCAACTGAAACAGGATGCACCATATAATTCACCCCTTATCTACCATCAAAGCAACTTTATGTAATAAAAAGCTACTTTTGGCAAATTTTTCATTTAAGCATATCTATTATAATATTTCCAAAATAGAAATATTTTATTCAATTATTGTGCCAATTTTCGTCTATTACGCATTTAATAATACTATCACACTGATGTAAAGTTGTCAAGATAATATTTATATATTATTTTACTTCACCGCTCAATCTTAATAAAGCAATACTTCAAAAAAAACAACTCCAGGAATTCCTAGAGTTGTTCTAAACTAAAGTTATTATTTTACTTCTACTGAAGCGCCAACTTCTTCAAGCTTGCTCTTCATTTGTTCTGCTTCGTCTTTAGAAACAGCTTCTTTTACAGCCTTTGGAGCATTGTCAACTAATTCTTTTGCTTCTTTTAATCCTAAACCTGTGATTTCTCTTACAACTTTGATAACTTTTATTTTTCCACTACCTACGTTTGATAAGATTACATCAAATTCAGTTTTTTCTTCTGCAGCTCCAGCGCCTGCAGCACCTGCCATTGGCATAGCTGCCATCATAGGAGCTTGTGCACTTACACCAAATTCTTCTTCTAAAGCTTTAACTAACTCTGATAATTCTAATACAGTAAGACCTTTAACCTCTTCAATTAAATTTTGAACTTTTTCACTTGCCATTTGTAAATCCCTCCGTATATAATATTTTTATTTTTTTATATTTTAGTTTACTTTTTTAAATAAAAAGCATTAAAACATTAATAACCAATTAAGCTCCAGCTTCTTGCTTCTCTTTTACAGCATTTAATGCATATACTAAACTTCTCATAGTTCCTGAAAGAACATTAGCAAATCCAGAAATAGGACCGTTCAAGCCTCCAAGTACTTGAGCTATAAGAACTTCTCTTGATGGTAATTCTGCAAGAGCTTTAACTCCTTCAAAATCAATAACTTTGCCATCAACAATACCTGCCTTGATTTCAAGTTCATCATGAGTTTTTGCAAAATCGTTAGTAATCTTTGCTGATATAACTGGATCTTCATAACTAAATGCAACAGCATTTGGACCTGTTAGGTATTGATTAAAATCTTCTAATCCAGCTTCCTTAAAAGCAAATCTCATTAACGTGTTTTTGTAAACCTTATAATCTACTTTTGCATCGCTATATTGCTTTCTTAGATCTGTTACAGCTTCAACATTTAATCCTCTATAATCAACAAGAACTATAGAATCAGCCTTTTCAATCTTTTCCTTAATCTCCTGAACAACTTGCTTTTTCATTTCCATTACTGAACTCATTCCTGTTTCACCTCCTCTTTTGAATACTTATAACAAAACATATATTCAAATTTAGACTTCATAAATAAAAAGACTCCTCCGTAGACATGGAGAAGTCTTTACTTATTTCAAAAGAAATAATATTCATAGTAATCAAAACTTCAACCTCGGTAGGCTATACTTTAAGTCAAATTGACACCTACTGTCTACGGCTTTACAATATCAAGTTATTTATATTAAGTATGCAACGCAAACTATTTTATCAATAAAATCATATAATGTCAAGCCCTATTAATCCATCAATTTTTGGGAATTTATCTTTATTCCAGGTCCCATAGTACTTGAAATTACAACACTCTTCAAATATCTACCTTTTGCTGCTGCTGGTTTAGCTTTTATAATGGCATCCATAATAATCTTAAAGTTTTCACTAAGTTTTTCTGTTCCAAAAGATTTCTTTCCTATTACAACGTGAACAATGTTAGTCTTATCTACTCTATATTCAACTTTACCAGCTTTTATCTCATTGATTGCTTTTTCTACATCAAATGTAACTGTACCAGATTTTGGATTCGGCATCAAGCCTTTAGGACCTAAAACTCTACCTAATCTTCCTACAACACCCATCATATCTGGAGTTGCAACCACAACATCAAAGTCAAACCAATTTTCTTTTTGAATCTTATTAACATATTCTTCAGCTCCAACAAAGTCTGCCCCTGCGTCTTCAGCTTCTTTAATTTTATCGCCTTTTGCGAAAACTAAAACTCTTTTTGTTTTACCAGTTCCATGTGGCAATACAACTGCCCCTCTTACCTGTTGATCAGCATGTCTTGAGTCTACACCTAATTTTACAGATAATTCAATTGTTTCGTCAAAATTAGCTTTTGAAACTTCTTGAACTAATCCAATAGCTTCTTCTGTATCATATAACTTCTGATTGTCAATTATTTTAATGCTTTCCTGATATTTCTTTCCTCTTTTTGGCATTTTCTTAACCTCCTAAGTGGTATTATCGGTTTGTCTACCTCCCACATTTTTACTATTCTTCTACAACTATACCCATGCTTCTTGCAGTTCCTGCAATCATGCTCATAGCTGATTCAATGTCATTTGCATTTAAATCAGGCATTTTGATTTCAGCAATTTCTTTTATTTTTTCTTTAGAAATTGTTGCAACTTTCTTAACATTTGGCTCTCCAGATGCTTTTTCAATTCCTACTGCTTTCTTAATTAATACAGCAGCCGGAGGAGTTTTTGTAATAAAACTATACGATCTATCTTGATATACCGTTAAAACAACTGGTATTATCATTCCAGCTTGATCTGCAGTTTTAGCATTAAATTCTTTACAGAATCCCATGATGTTTACTCCATGAGGTCCTAATGCTGTACCTACAGGTGGTGCTGGAGTCGCTTTACCAGCTGATATTTGTAATTTTATAACAGCTGAAACTTTTTTCGCCATTCCTGTTACACCTCCTTGTAAAATTGTGGTTAGTCGGGATAATCCCTCCCACTATATTGTGAAATCTGACTATATCTATAATAAAGCTAATTTTAGCATTTATTAACTACTTATTCTAGTAATATGATTATCTCTATAGCTTTTCTACTTGCTCGTAATCTAATTCTACCAAAGTTTCTCTTCCAAACATAGAAACAAAAACCTTTAACTTTCTCTTTTCTAGATTAACACTTTCTACTGTTCCAACAAAATTTTCAAATGGTCCTGCGATAACTTTAATACTCTCTGCTATCTTAATGTCTATCTCTGGTAATGCTTCTTGAACACCTAATGCCTTTACTTCTTCATCTGTAAGTGGTATAGGTTTAGAACCAGGTCCAACAAAACCAGTTACTCCTCTAGTATTTCTTATAAGATACCAAGATTCGTCATTCATAATCATTTTAGCCATAACATATCCAGGGAACATTTTTCTTTCTTTGACTTTTTTCTTTCCATTCTTATTCTCTACGTATTCTTCTGTTGGTACTTTTACTTCAAAAATAACATCCTGCATTCCCCTGTTTTCTACTAGTTTTTCTATGTTGGCCTTAACTTTTTTTTCATGGCCTGAATAGGTGTGCACAACATACCATTTAGCTTTTTCTGGCTTATTTGTCATAACATTCAGAACCTAATAATAGGTCCTTACCTCCTCCATACATTCATATTTTATATAGCTATAAAAACTTAGTACCATCTTAATGTTAGTTATAGCCATTATAAAATTTTTGCCTATGTTAACATTAATTATACTATAAATGACATGATTTTATGGATGCCAGTATCAAAAAACCAAACAACAAGTGATATTAATATACAAACTGCAACCACTACAAGAGTGTAATTTATTAATTCTTTTCTGTTTGGCCAACTAACTTTTTTCAATTCCGCTTTAGAACTCTTAAAAAAGCTACTAATTCTTTTAACCGCCCCTTTTTTAGTACTGGTTTGAGCTGCCATCTCATTTCACTTCCTTACATGTTTTTTTATCATACTCTTTATTTTGTTTCTCTATGAACAGTGTGTTTCTTGCAATAGTTGCAATATTTTTTTAGCTCTATTCTTCCAGAATCATTTTTCTTATTCTTCCTAGTATCATAATTTCTATTTTTACATTCTGTACAAGCCAATCTAATATTCACTCTCATTTTCGCACCTCCTGCTACTATCTATACTTAACATATATATGAATATTATAATAGGGCACACTTACCCAATAGTAACTACATTACTTTATATAAACTATCACATATTAAAAAGCATGTCAATAAAAATTTCAAATGTAGGTATTATTTGCCCTAACATATATATTATTACCCTTAATGTAAAGTTAATTCTACATTAAGTCCAATAGGTTTTACCTTAAAAAAGACCAGGTCAAAAGACCTAGTCTTTTTACTTCAATTACTCAATGATGCTAGTTACAACTCCAGCTCCTACTGTTCTTCCACCTTCACGAATGGCAAATCTTAATCCTTCTTCCATTGCGGTGCACAGTGAAGGTAAAATCAGTCGTACTATCTGCACCAACATTCTGGATAATCATGTCAACTTCAATATTAGCGTCACCAATGGCTCCTAAAATGCTGTGCGCCACACCGGGTTGATCAGGCACACCTAATA